>REDT01000162.1 GCA_007693295.1 Balneolaceae bacterium | reverse complement strand
TTAAACAGGATTTATTTATCAATCCGGATATCCTAATTATTGTATACAATCATCTTTTAAACTACATTATTTGATGGAATGTGAATAAATGCCATTTAGGTTCAGACTTTCCGGCAAATTCAGTCCTTAAAAAATAAGAGTGATTCAATTGGGATCGAGCGTATGTCTGTTGGCCGGAATCTGATGTTTAATGTAAAAAACGACTTTGGAACGGGTTCTTTTGTCTGCACCGAACCGCATTCTTCCTTCAGTTTATTTTATTGAAGTCAAAATTCTTTAACTATTTAAGTTCGTTGATGCTGATTTTGATTTTCCGCTAAACCATTCAGGTAAAGGACAATAAAGAACAGTGCCTGTTATGTTAAAACTTTGCGCTCTATATCTGTTAACCATTGCTTTTTTTCCCGCAGTAACCGTGCAGGCACAAAGTTTTGAAGGTGTATTCACAACTCTCTCTCAAACTTCAGCGATTACCACAACATCATCAGCACCCCGAAAAGAGTATATCTCTGAAAGCTGGACAACACATGATGGGCTTCCGGTAAACCACATTAACGACATCTATCAAACACCCGACGGATATTTGTGGCTTGCCACTTTTTCCGGCCTTATCCGGTTTGATGGGGTCAGGTTTTTAGTGTTTGATTCCGGAAATCGTGAAAATCTGTTATCGAACAGAATTTTGCTCATTCAGGGTGGAGTTGGAAATACCTTTTGGCTTACAACTGAACGCGGGGACCTTATCCATGCCAAAAACGGAGTTTTCAGATGGTTTGAAGAGTTAAATAACTGGAACGGCCATTTCGTTGCAGCCGACAACCGTTCATCAAATACATGGATCGGATCTAAAAACGGGCTCTTCTCATTTGATGGAGAGATTTTAACCCCGGTTAGAGAGGATCTCTTCAAAGAACTTGCCATTATCAATATTTATCATAGCCTTGAGGGCGATCTTTGGATTATTTCCAATTCCGGTAAAGCTTTCCGTTTCGTGAATGGCGACATTCATTCAGAGCCAATTTCAATTGAAGTCATTGAACAGAATTCAACACTCATTGAAGATCTAAAGGGCAGGATTTGGCTGGGCAGAGAAGAGCTCGGCTATATTGAAAACGACCGGTTTGTCCCGGTAGAGATCAGCCGGGATTATCTCGATCTGCAGAACCCCCTTGAACCGATGATATTCAGCTTTATGAATGATTCTGATGGCCAAACGCTTGTGTCCACTCAGCTTGGCCTGATGAAAATCGAAGATGATAAATTGACCGCCATTGACCTTACAGCCCCCGATGAGTATGCAAGGCTGGCTTCATTTTTTGGAAATAACCTTACTGCCTGTGCGGATGGCAGTATATGGTCATTCACAAAAAACAGGGTCTATAAAAACGGAGTGTACGAGTTTGAAACTCATCAAGATGTCAGTTCCATCTACTGCGACCTGGAACAGAACCTCTGGTTTTCTTCACCTAGAAATGGCCTGCTCCGTTACCGTTTATCACTGTTCGACAACATCACCTTCAGCCACTCGGATAACAACTTCTATGGCGTCTACAGTGATTCCTATAACAGTTTATGGGTTGGTAAAATGTTTGGGGGGCTGAACCGAATTTCAAACGACGGCAGCGTTGAGCACTATAAGACACCCCCCGGCTGGGCAGCTACCTCAGCATTCATTGAACTTTCGGACGGATCCATGATTGTTGGCAATCAGCATTGCCCGGCCCAAAAAAGAACCGATTCCGGCGGGTGTAACTCCTTTACGTTCATTGATGCACTGCAAGATAAAAACATCAGGGCCTTTCATGAAGACCGTAATCAGTATTTGTGGGTTGGCACCATGAGCGGGTTGACCCGTTTAAAAATGGATGAATCCGGAGAGCTCTCTCTCGATGAAGAGATCCCAACATGGCCGGTAAGGTTTTTTCTTGAAACAGAAGACGGTGAGCTCTGGTATGCGACCAATGGCGGCGGAGTAGCCAGGTACAAACACGGAAACACCCGTATCTACGACACTTCAGCCGGCCTGTCGGGCAACAATATACGCGCGCTCTTTCAGGATGATGACGGGTTTATCTGGGTGGGGTCGGAAGACAGGGGTCTCAACAGAATCGATCCTGTTTCGGGAAAAATCGTTGTGATTCGAAAATCGGACGGGCTTTTCGAAGACGGCTTGCACATCATGCTTCCCGACAACTATGGCCGCATGTGGTTCAGCAGCAATCGCGGGGTTTTTTGGGTGAATTTTTCACACCTTCAGGATTTTGCAGAAGGGCGCAGAGACCGGGTTTTCTCTACGGCCTACACGGAACGCGACGGCATGCTGAATCGTGAAGCCAACGGTGGGTTTCAGAACTCAGGGATGAAAACGGCAGACGGGCGCCTCTGGTTCACAACTCAATACGGAGTATTGGTGGTTGATCCTGCAGTGATAAAAGTATCTCAGCCGCTGCCTCGTGTAGTGATCGAATATGCAACTTCATCAGGAACATCCCTTTTTGATGAGAAGGGTAACATCCTCATCAACCCTGATCAGCGAAGTTTCACAATTACCTTTAACTGCCCGGTATTTATGGCGCCGGAACGAGTACGCTTTCAATACAAACTGGAAGGTTTTGACAGAGACTGGATCGATGCTATTGATCGGCGGGAAGCCATTTACACCAATATTCCTGCCGGAGAGTACCGGTTCAGAGTAAAAGCATATATCGACAGCGAGCTATCAGAGACAAATGAGACCCTTACAGCCGTTATCGTTTCCCCGCGCTTTCTTGAGACAATTTGGTTTCAGATTATGGTTATCATGCTGATTGCACTTTTACTTGGGGGCGGTTATCAGGTAAGGGTACAACAACTACTAAAAAGAGAAGAGAAACTCGCTTCACTTGTAGCAGAACGGACAGAAGCACTGCGCTCCGAAAAAAAGGTAACCGAAGCCCAGGCTGAACAGCTTAAAACGGTTTCCATGGAAAAAGACCGTTTGTTTGCAAATATCAGCCACGAATTTAGAACACCATTAACGCTTACCATCGGACCGTTAAAAGATCTGCAGGATGGGCGGTATGGGCCATTGTCACCCGCTGTATATCGTCAGGTTGAACTGAGTCTTCGAAACGCCCAAAGATTGCTGCGGCTGGTAGGCCAGCTTATGGACCTGTCCCGGCTTGAGGCCGGAAAATTTGAACTAAACCTTCAAATTGGTAACCTGGCCAGTTATCTGCAATCAGTTGCTGAACCCTTTAAGTCGGCAGCTGAACAAAAACAGATTCATTTTAACATTTACATCCCCGGAGAACCGCTTTTTGCCGGATTTGATCCCGGACACTTCGATAAAGTAATTGCCAATCTGCTCTCAAATGCGATCAAGTTTACAGACCCGGGAGGTTCTGTAACCATCCATCTTGGCAGGAAAAATGGTAACGCAGTAATATCTATTCATGATACAGGTTGCGGAATATCTGAAGATCATCTGCCCCATCTGTTCAACCGTTTTTACCAGATTCAAAAATCAGAACTGCAGCCCGGTACCGGAATCGGATTATCCCTCGCCAAAGAGTTGACCGAACTTCACGGAGGTTCTATTGAGGTTAAAAGTAAATCCGGTGAAGGATGCACTTTTATCGTACGGATTGCATTGATTGAACAATCCAGCTCCTCAAAACCTTCACCCGATGGAGCTGAACAGGTACTTATTTCCGAACCAAAGCTGCAAAATCAACCCTCAACACTCGAGAGCGATCAGATTTTGATGGATGAAGACCGGAAATTTCAGAAAACTATTCTAATTGTGGACGATCACACCGAAATTCGTCTCTTTTTGCGTGAGCACCTGAAAGAGCAGTACACTATTATTGAAGCCGCATCAGGAAATGAAGCGATGAAACGGGTTATTTCCGAATTGCCTGATCTCATTATATCTGATGTAATGATGCCGGATGGCGACGGATTTGAACTGCTCAAACAGATTCGTGAAAATCCGGAAACCAACTATATACCGATCGTTCTTCTTACCGCAAGGGCTGAAGCTGAAGATAGATTATCGGGGCTGGGTTTTGGTGCCAATGACTATATCACCAAGCCATTCAATGTAAAAGAGATGAAAGTGCGCGTTAAAAATCTTTTTGACCAGCAGAAGCGCCTGAAACATCATCTGCGTAACGCCAATACCACAGAAATCGATGATAAAATCCACCACGATCAGGTTGATACAAAATCCATTGATGAGATTTTCCTGGCTACTGTTAAGAGTGAAATTCAGACCAATTTGGCTGATGAAAGTTTTTCGGTTGAGGAGTTAGCCCTGAAGCTGAAACAGAGCCGTTCCAACCTGCATCGACGCCTCACCAAACTTACCGGTGAGACTCCAAGCGCCATGATTCGCCGTATGCGCCTCGAACTGGGAGCCCAGCTTCTAAAGCAAAAAGCCGGAACCGTAAGTGAGGTAGCTTATTCAACAGGCTTTAAAAGTATTGCCCACTTCTCCAGAGTATTTCGCGAGCATTTCAAAAAAACACCCACCGAGTATATCGACTCGCAGTCGTAACCATATTTATGTGTACCAGTCATTTAACCCCTATCTTCCTTACTTCATATTGGGAACAGTATGAAATTGGACACTAAGACAAAAGATTGCGACAGAGATATAATACACTTCTGAATTTATCACGTACATTCGTTTCACGATACTATTTCTGCAGAAAATGAGCTGTAGTTAGTGGCTAAAAAAATAATACAACCACATACAAAGGGGTGCTTCGATGAATGCTATAGAACAACTTAAAATACAATCCGGGGTTATAGTCAGGAAAAGTACTATTCCCTTAGCAATTATAATTTCATTCGGGTTCTTATTTTTTGCCTGTAATGAAATGCAAAATCCGGTTTCTGAATTACCTGTAATAGAGAGCTTTGCCATACCCGGGGCTTCGGCTATTGGCGTAAATGATACGGAACCCGTTACTATTCAGGATTTCAAAATAACATTTAAAGGCAACAGCTACGACCCGGTTGCTAATACATCAACTTTTAAGTATACCGTAACAAGGAACAGCAGTGCCAGTGGTTTTAATTACATGGCTTTTGAAATACCCGAATGCGCAGCCGGCGATTATGCAGGCCACACGCCTTCGGAATCAAGCAGTGTTACTGATAATGAAATCAGGTGGACGAGTTCCATCGGAACGGGAAGCAGCCGGACTCATACCGTTACCTATAACGGGAAAAAAACCACCGGTATGATTGACGCCACCATTCAGGGAAGCGGCAGTGGTGATATCCAAACAGAACTAATTCCCGGCCCATGTAAAGGCGTATATTCCATCTCCGGCACAGTGTATGTGGATGAAGATGGAAGCGGAGGAAGGGATGATAGTCGTGAAGGCGGCATCGATAACGTAACCGTTCGGCTTGATGTAAATGATAAAGTTGCCACCCAAAAAACGTCTTCAAACGGTACGTATACTTTCAATATCTATATAGGTGGAGAGGAAACCGGATTTACCCTTTCTGTTCCTGAAAAAACAGCTGATATAACCGATTTCAATGAACTTCTTTATGACACCTACACACCCACCGAAGGTGATGGCGGAATCTCAGACAATATCTCAAGCCCCAACCTGACCGGAAATAATTTTGGATTTGAGCCCAAAACAGACGAAATCATTCAGAAGTTTGACGATGGCAACGAGATCAGATTAAAGACTGAAGTACCCTCCTTCTGGGCAAATGAAATTAAATTTGCCGATAAAGGCAGGAGAACCGTTTTCATCAAGTCAGAGCTGGAGAACTTCCTCGATAAGATTGATGAGCTGGACCTGACCTATAAATTTAATTTCGGAACAGATGTCGATGAAAGGTTAAAAAAGGCAGAAGAAATACTTACTTTAAAGAGAAGAAGTACAGAACTTGAAGTGTTGCGGGCAAATCTGCTTGCCGCAAAACTGAATGTTGTAAGTGGTAATGGCGCATTTGATGAAAATGACAATGTACTGACAGATTTTAATCTGATCATTCTGAAAACCGGGTCGGCGGCAGCTGTGACTTTAGATCCACCTTCAACATCCGGTTTCTCACTGATGATGAATAGTACAACATATGAGACACACACATTCACAACCACGTCATCAAGTACTAAAAGTTCCGGCGACCTGCTTCTATCTTTCAATGGGGGTGGAGGCGGACTAGGAAGCAACTGAAATATCTGCAATTGGAATTGAGATTGAAATATTTATGAAACAGATCCTGCTATTCATAGTTGCTCTGATCGTCTTAATTCCATGTGTATCGGGAGGCCAGGTCCTCCCGTTTACACATTATACACCTGACAACGAATTAAACCCCCTTCCCTCTGCAGAAGTCCATAAAGTTTATCAGGACAGTCAGGGGTACATGTGGTTTGCCGTCTATTCCTCCGGTATGGTTCGATACAATGGTGTGGGCCTTGAGGTTTATGGACTTGAAGACGGCCTCTCCGACCTGACGGTTTGGGATATGATTGAAGGGCCTGCCGGCAGGCTTTGGGTGAGCTCAAATGGAGGAGTTGTGGTTTCCGAGAAACCCCTTCAGGACTATGAGGCCGGAGAAAAAATCCAATTTACCCGCCAAATACAGGGCACAGAGCTCATCAATGTAGCCGTGAATCACAACCGAATGGCGGCAGATCTGGAGGGCAACTTATGGGTTGGTACAGAAAGAGTAGGGTTGGTACGATACAGATTTACCAATGATGGCACTTTTGAATCGGATACACTTTCCACATCAATCCATGGAAACGAAAATGAACTCGCGGTCAGATCAATTGTGGCAAGAGAGGATGGTACCGTATGGGCGGCTTTATTGGGGGGGGATTTACTAAAGTATGATGATGCTATTTCTCAAATCTTCAATACGGGCTCGCAAAGGAATACAAATACCCTGTATGAAAGCCCCGATGGGACACTTTGGGGAGGGGAGCAGGATGGCAGCGTCTGGAGATTAAATGAAACCGGGGACAGAAAAGAATTTATCTATATCCAAACAAACTCAAACAGTAATATTCCCGATATTACTACTGCTTCTGACGGCACCCTTTGGATATCGAGTGAGGGATCCGGAATACAAGTTATTGATCCGGTTCGCGGTGAACAAATTGATACTTACACGCGTATCAACGGTCTTCTTGGTGAAATTGTCTTTAACGTATTTGAAGACCGTGAAAACAACATTTGGATCGCGCAATCAGGCGGCGTTTCCAAACTCAGGTATAACTATAAAGCCTTTCGAAACCTGACAGCCACGTCTCTGGCAGGCGAAAACCCGGTTCTTCCTTCACCCTCCGTAAACAGTGTACTGCCATCCATAAACCAATTCACACCATGCGCTATTTGGGCCGGCACCTCAGAAGGCGGTATTACCTGTATAAACAGTGATTTTAGTTCAGAGTACATTCAACTTGAAGATGGGCTCACCAGCAATTGGGTAAATGGGCTTGCCTACGACAAATCCGGAAGATTATGGGCAGGTACGGCAAGAGGCCTGAACAGTATTTCGTTTGCCGATATGAACCCCCTAGGAAATGCCACTGAAAGCAATGAGATATCCATTTTTGATTCCAGGGCTCTTATCTCCTCATATCCCGCAAACGGCATAGCAGCCGTTGAAAAGCTAATAATTCAGGAGCATTTAGAAGGAGATTCTGAAATTGAAAGCATCTGGTTTTCAGGATATCAAGCGGTTTATGCCCTCGTAAATGATAAACTCTACACGTTAGACAGCACAACAGGGCTTCCGGTAGCCATTTTTCATACCGTGGCATTCGACGGAAATGGGTATTTATGGGTTGGCAGCAGAGACAGGGGTATCTACAGAAGCATCGAGCCATTTACCCTGGAGACACTGATCCAAAATGAGGGTTCAGATCGCCCAAATATACTTTTTGAACCATGGTGGTCAACAGAAAATGGCGCACCCTCCAACCAAATTGAAAATATGGTCTGGCAATCCGGCTCCATGTGGGTAGGCATGCAAACCGGCCTGGCAATACTCGAAGGTGGAACAAGAAATTTAAGAAAACTTATTACTACCCGGGATGGTCTCAGGGCCAACAATGCTATAAGTTTTGCCCTCTCCCCTGTTTCAGGAAAATTGTGGATAGGTACCAACCAGGGACTTGCAGAACTAGATCCTGATACCGGAACGGTACTGAGGACAGTTACCCGAAGTGATGGCCTGATTGATAACGAAGTGTGGTTTTATGGATCTGTTCAATTTGATCCTGATGGAGTACTTTATTTTGGCACAGCCAAGGGAATTTCCTTATACAACCCGGAAGCTGACAGGATGAACACTGTTCCTCCAAAACTTAAGCTGACAAATTTCTCCGCCAATGAAATACAAGGTGAGCGAAATGAATTTATTTTTGAATATGCAGCGCTTAGTTTCGGCAATGAGCGTCAGGTGCGTTATCAGACGCGGCTAATCGGCTTTAACAATGAATGGTCGGACGAGAAATACGATACAAGAGTCAACTTCACCAACCTCTCCGCAATATTTTTACCAAAACTCTATACATTCGAAGTGAAGGCCATAAATGAGAGTGGAATCAGCTCGATTGAGCCTCTTTCATTTGGCTTTTCTGTGAATCCGCCAATTTTATTGAGATGGTGGGCTTTCCTGATCTATTTAGTTGTTCTTGGTATAGGCATCTTTAGTGTAGACCGGTTCCAGCGCGCCAGGTTAATTAAACAAGAACGCGAAGCCGCCCATCTGCGTGAAACGGAGCTGAGGGCTGAAACGGCCATTGCCAGATCAAATGCCGCAGAAGCACAGGCGAAAGCCCTGCAGGCCGAGAACGACCTGAAAGCGGCAGAGCTTGAAAAAGCCCGTGAACTTGAGATTGCCTATCATGAGCTGAAATCAACTCAAACCCGGCTCATTCAGGCCGAAAAAATGGCTTCCCTTGGCAGGCTTTCAACCGGTATAGCCCACGAGATCAAGAATCCGCTGAATTTTATCAACAACTTTTCGGAGGTTTCCGCAGAGCTTGTGGATGAGTTAAAAACAGCCATCGCGAATAACGACAAGGAAGAGATCAGTTACATTATGGAGAACCTCTCCTTTAATACAAAAAAAATAGACGAGCACGGCAAACGTGCCGATGCCATTGTTCGCTCCATGATGCAGCATTCACGCGGCGGACAGGGAGAGTTTGAAGATTATCAACTGAATCAGCTCATCAAAGAGTACACCGATCTGGCCTATCACGGAAAGAAATCTCAAAACAGCAACCTGGATGTTTTGGTAAATATGCAGCTGGACAATTCAGTCACAAAAGTGAATATCATACCCCAGAAAATCGGGCAGGTGCTGCAAAATATTGTTGAAAATGCGATCGATTCAATGTGGGATCATAAAAAGAAGGTGGATGGTGAGTACCGGCCTGAAGTCCAGATCTCCAGCCGGCGTTCAAACGGTTATGTGGAGATCCGGATTGCTGATAACGGCCCCGGCATTCCCGAACACATTAAAGAGAAAATCTTTGAGCCCTTCTTCACCACAAAACCCACAGGCGAGGGTACAGGGCTTGGATTAAGCCTCAGCTACGATTTTATCACCCAAATTCACAACGGAAAGCTTGAGCTGGCAGATTCTGAGCTGGGAGGAGCCGCTTTTGTGATTAGTCTTCCGGATGCCTCCTGAGAAAGATCACTAATTCGAATATCGCAAAATCAATAGAGTTGATGCATATGCCTGAATAATTTTCCTGATGATATCCGATTTTTAAGATTTAACGATTTAACGATTTAACGATTTAACGATTTAAAATCTGTTGAATACCTATTTGGAAATCAACTAATAATAAGGGTAAGACCTCGAAGCAACAAGTTGCGACGCAGATATAACATATTTAAAAACCTGCTTTTGTAGATTCATATAGCACTAATCTGCTGTAAATTAACAGGGCACGATATGTCTGACGACAATTTTACCAGA
>REDT01000327.1 GCA_007693295.1 Balneolaceae bacterium | reverse complement strand
CCAAACGTGTGTCCCAGTTCATGAAGTATCAGCATGGTCAAAGCCTCTTTCTGATATCCCTCCAGATCTTCGGCAGAAGCCTCAAAATGCTGTAGTACATTCATGCCAAAGATGTTGTTGTGATGCAAATGATTGCCGAATGTGCAGAATTGCGGATCCATCGCTTCATTCAGTTTTGAACCGGTTGAAAAAGCCTCCGTTAAGACATCCTCTTCAAAAAACCTGTTTGTGAAAAACACCCACTCCAGCATAATATCTGATCCCAGAATCTGTCCTGTTCTGGGGTTCACAAAGCTCGGTCCATAACCCCCGAACGGCGGAACGGGTGAAGATGTCCATCTGAGAACATTATACCGGATATCTCCCGACTCCCAGTCGGCATCATCGGGTTGTACCTTCACCTGAATAGCGTTTTTAAAACCGGCCGTCTCAAAAGCCTCGTTCCATGCAAGAGTAGCTTCTTTGATGGTCTCGCGAAACTCATGCGGTGTGGTATTCTCAATCCACCATACAATCGGTTCAACAGGCTCGGAAATTTCTGCCTCCGGGTCTTTCTTTACCAGGTTCCAGCGATGAATCATATCCTTATATGGAGTTACACTGGTGCTGATCTGATCATTTTGCTGGGTGGTAAAATAACCTACTCGAGGATCATCATATCGCGGCTGAAAATCATTTTCAGGCATTTCAATGAATGTGTGTTGAAACTTGATAGTAACAGATCGATTATCAGTAACCGCACCGCTGGTTGATCCCGACGGGTATGGTGACTCATATACATACTCTACAATGATATCCGTATTTTTCGGGTAACTTCGGATCTGGAAATATTTACTCTTATCTCTGCTTAAGTTGCCGAGGCTGAATTGCCCGGGTCGTGAAAAAGGACTTGGGCTGGGCTTTATTTGATGCAGGCTTTCAGTAAGAAAAAGCGGATCACTGTCAATCAAAATTACTCCACTCTCTTTATCCTCTACGGCAATTTTAGCGCTAAAAAGCACCGCATCCGTGATATTGGCTGATGATGCCCGGCTCAATGGACTCTCTTCATCAAAATAGTACCGTGTATTAACATGAATAAATTCAACCCTATCGAAGTAGCGCTGGATTTTGACAATTTTATTATCCCTGAAGAGGCCTCTGAAATGTCCTGCTTCAACAACTCCATCTTGCGACAAACCAAAATAGATAAACTCTTTATCCAGCTGATCATGGTTAATGGCCATTTTGGTAGAACCATCTGTTGTATCCTGATAAACAGTAAACAGGCCTTCAAAGGCAACGGATTTCTCAATTGCCTTCTCCAGCTCCGACTTGGCCGGTTCTGCACTTCGGGCTGTAGTATCCACTGCTTTTTGAGATGAGGCACAAGATGAGAGCGTAAATAGTAATAAAAAGGCGAAAAGGTAGCTGTAACTCGGGGTTGATAGGTTCAATTGCATAATAAACTATTATATATTAGTAGTGGATGGAAGGCAGAAATTCTTAACCAAGATAGTCCAATCTGGCTTTCCCTTTCTTTTTCAGAAACTGAAGATCTGTAATTTTTCTCAATAAAAAAAAGCCCGCTTAAACAGTTATGTTAAAGCGGGCTTTTTATTAAATAATTCAAAAAGCGTTATTCGGCAACCTTCAATTTATTCTTTGCAATTTTAAGGTCTCTTTCAGCTAATTCAAGGTCGGCCTTTTTGTCTTTCATACGAGCCTTAGCATCATCATATAGACGCCGGGCCTCTTTCACATCTATGGCAGAAGCCTCTTCAGCCTTCTCTGCAAGCAGGGTCATTGAGTTCTCATTCATCTCCACAAAGCCCCCGGTTATTGCAAATTGGATCTCGGTTTCATCATTTTTCTTAAGAATCACCGGTCCAATTCCAAGAGTGGAAACGATAGGCGCGTGATTGAATAGCATCAAAAAATCACCGCTGCTGCCCGGAACCTGCACGCCCGTAACTTCCCCGTCAAACAGGGTTCCGTCCGGTGTAAGTATTTGTGCTTTAAATAAATTCGCCACGTTTTGCTCCTGTTTATGCTTCAGCTTCAGCAGTTAATCTCTCACCCTTCTCCATAGCCTGCTCGATGGTTCCCACAAGGTGAAAAGCATTTTCAGGAAGGTGGTCGAGTTCTCCTTCAAGGATCATTTTAAACCCTTTGATGGTGTCTTCAATTTTCACATACTCACCGCTTTGGCCGGTAAACTGCTCGGCCACGAAGAACGGCTGGCTGAGGAACCGCTGAACACGGCGTGCACGCGATACAACCAGTTTGTCTTCATCAGAGAGTTCATCCATACCGAGAATGGCAATGATATCCTGCAGATCTTTGTACTTCTGAAGGATCTCTTTAACATCCTGAGCACAACGGTAATGTTCTTCACCTAAAACTTTAGGATCCAGAATTCTGGATGTTGAATCCAGGGGATCCACAGCCGGGTAGATACCGATTTGAGTTAAAGCGCGGCTCAATACTGTGGTAGCATCAAGGTGAGAAAAGGTTGTTGCCGGAGCAGGATCTGTCAAGTCATCGGCAGGCACATAAATCGCCTGAACGGAAGTAATCGATCCATCTTTGGTTGAAGTAATACGCTCCTGCAGGTCACCCATCTCGGTTGCCAGGGTTGGCTGATAACCCACAGCAGAAGGCATGCGTCCCAAAAGAGCAGATACTTCAGAACCCGCCTGGGTAAATCTGAAAATGTTATCAATAAATAGAAGAATATCCCGGGATACCTCATCTCGGAAATACTCAGCTACTGTCAAACCTGAAAGCGCAACGCGCATACGGGCTCCCGGCGGCTCATTCATCTGGCCAAATACAAGTGTAGCCTGCGACTCTTTCAACACGTCTTTATCCACTTTGGAGAGATCCCACTCACCCTGCTCCATAGAGTGTTTGAAATCATCGCCGTAGTTGATAACGCCCGATTCGATAAATTCACGAAGAAGGTCATTCCCTTCACGTGTACGCTCGCCAACACCGGCAAATACGGAAAGACCACCGTGCTGCTTGGCGATATTGTTAATCAGCTCCTGAATCAAAACTGTTTTACCTACACCGGCACCACCAAAAAGGCCGATTTTACCCCCTTTGGCGTATGGACAAAGAAGGTCAATCACCTTAATACCGGTTTCGAGCATATCGGTACTTGTAGCAAGGTCTTGGAATCTCGGTGCTTCACGATGGATCGGATATCGTCTCTCACCTTTTGGCTGATCGATCCCATCAATGGCTTCTCCAACCACATTGAACAATCTGCCCCTGATGTCTTCGCCAACCGGCATTGAGATAGGTCCTCCCGTATCAATAACTTCGTCTTTTCTGACAAGCCCGTCCGTAGAGTCCATCGCAATGGTTCGAACCCGATTTTCTCCCAAATGCTGAGCTACTTCCAGATAGAGCCTGGTTTTATCTTCACGCTCAATATACAGCGCACTCATTGCTTTCGGCAGATGCCCCTGGTCAAAGTCAACATCAACAACAGGACCAATTACTTGTGCTACAGTTCCTTTATTCATTCGATTATAATCGTTAATTAAATGTCTTTTAAGCTTAGCCGGGCTCATATGACCCGTAATTTGTAAAGAATTTTCTGCCGGTTTTACGATAAAACCTATTGCATCAATTTTTAACTCAGAATTACCCCTTTAGGGACAGCGTGAAAAGGTACCCACTTCTCCCTCAAAAATCAAAGCCGGTTTTAACAGAAAACTGCTCATCACCCCTCCTCCCTTTGTTCAACATGTTCATACTTCAATAGGGTTCTCATACCATATATGAGCATTCTGCAGGATTGGGTGATAAGCCGGTTGAGCATCAGGAGAAATGTAATCTCAACTTTTTTGAAAGCCGGTTCTTTAACTGCCACACTGCACATACTGATGAACTGCTTATCCATGGTCTCATTGAAGTCAAAGAATTTCTCAACAGCCGCCTTTAGATCTTGCAAATACTGTTCATCAGTGATCTTCTCCATTTTCTTTCCGATTTTCGCTAACTCACGGATTCGAATGTTAATCGATTCGTGCGCATTCTGATGAACCGTATCATCCTCATTGGCCAGCATAAGAAATTCCCCAGATGACTCATGAATATTCTTGGCTGAATTCATAATATTCCGGCTTGCCCTCAACAACTCTTCAAGCGGTGCGGATATTTTCTCATCCAGCCCGGTAGTCTGTATGCGACTGTAGTATTCAAAAATTTCTCCATTATATTTTTCCAGGTCACTGTAATTTACAACGCCTCTCTTGCTTCCCTGCCGAAATACGCTCTCTATAAATTTTATGGTAAAAATCAGCTGCCATCTTATCTCCTTTCGGAACGCTTCCAAGCCGGCCTCTTCAATTTCAGGATCTGTTTTATGGATATACTTGCTCAGTTTAACATCCATTTCCGGAATCCACTTTTCAGCTTTACGGGCCAGGGCCGGAATTAGCGGATAGAACCAAAGCACACCTGCTACATTAAAGATGGTATGAAACAGGGCCAGCCCAAGAACCAGATTATCTTGAAATGAGAAGAGGTCGAGAACCAGCCATATGAAAAAAGGCAGGAGGATCAAGGTTACTGCAGCAGTACCCACTGTAAAGGTAAGTTGTCCCAGCGCGGCCTGCTTTTTGGTAAAGGTCCCCCCGATTGACCCAAGAAGAACCGTAACGGTGGTGCCCACATTTGCTCCCACCACCATAGCTGCCCCGGCCTGGAAATCAATAACATTGGAAAACAGCATTGTCAGTACTATTGCTATCGTCGCAGAACTGCTCTGCATAATTGCCGTCATAACAAGGCCAACCAGGGCAAAAACGAGAATTCCATAGCCTGCAAATACTGATGGATCGATCAATTCAGAAATCTGGTCCACACTTGACTTCATGTAGTCGAGACCCATAAAAAGGAACCCGAAAGCCACCAGGAACCTGCTTATGTTTACATACTTTGGAGACTTAGCCAAAAGGATGATTCCCAAACCCCCAATCCCAATAAGAGGGAGAGAAAAGGTGTCAATATTGAACTGAAATCCAAATACTGCCACTATCCATGCTGTTGCCGTGGTGCCGATTTTTGCACCCATCATTACTGCAATAGCCTGAACCAGGTTCATGATTCCGGCCCCTATAAAAGCCAATACCATCAGCGAAACCGCAGAGCTGCTCTGAAGAATGGCCGTACTGACCATCCCGCTCAGAATCGCTTTTGGCCGGGTTCCGGTGTAGCGGCGGATTAATGATTTAAATGCTGCACCGCTCAGCACCCGGATGGACTCCTCCATCATATGCATTCCAAACAGGAAAATACCAAGACCTGCAAGAAACAACCATAATTCAAACTCTGCTAATACAGCCATTTATAGATATTTATCCCCTGATTACAACAAATAACGCGTAACTTTAATGTATGAAGAAAATAAATTCGGCACTGAACATTTAAATATTCACTATCCGTGGCAAGCTTCATTAGCAAAAAGTGAATCAATCCTTTATCTTTAAGACTATTGAATTTTCGGGTGAGTGTAAAGAGTACGACAAGCCTGGCAGATGAAATTATAAATCCCAAAACCCAGAGTAAACCATTGGATACGGAACTAACAGCACGTACGGTCAGTATTGATTTGTTGATAAAGTTTGATGAGGAAAATACACTAAATTTCTCTTCTGCAAACGAACTGGAACCCCGCGAACGTGCACAGGTTAGAGAGTATGTTCAAAATATTCTTCGCCGAAGAAGCTATCTCGACTTCATAATTGGAGAGTTTTCAAGTATCACTATTCTGGAGATGAAGCCTTCCCTTAAGAATATTCTACGGCTCGGGCTCTATGAAATGCTCTTTATGGGAGGAACCCCGGATTATGCTGCCATCAACGAGTCGGTTGAAATTGCAAAGCTGAGAATGGGTTCCAAAGCCGGTGATCTGGTGAATGCCATTTTGCGGAATATTCAGCGAGATATGGATAACCTGCCAAAACCCGCTTTTGAAGATCGGACCAAACTGATTGCAACAACTTTTTCCCATCCCGAGTGGATGGTTAAACGCTGGGTGAAGCGCTTTGGAGAGCGTGATGCTTTTCAGCTGATGCAGGCCAACAACCAAAGGCCCACCTACTATGTGAGGGTAAATAATCTGCGCACCAAAACTGAAAATTTCAAGCTCCGCATGGAGAAGCTCGACATTCCATTTGAGGAGAGCGACTGGCTGCCCGGATATTTTAAAGTTGACTCCGTAGCACCGTTTATCTCAAAAGACCTTCTAAGAAAAGGTGTTTGCCTTGTGCAGGATATTGCGGCCGGTTTTGCACCCACCGTTCTGGAACCACTGCCCGGCGAAACAATTTACGATATTTGTGCGGCTCCCGGTACAAAAAGCATTGTTATGGCAGACATGATGGAGGGCGAAGGGACCATTTTAGCTATTGACATCAACTCTGACAGACTTGAGAAACTGGCGCAAAGCGCAATGGATTACCAGGCAGAGAATATCAGAATACGACGAGCAGATGCTCGCGATCTGGATCTGAAAATGGCCGACGGTGTTCTTCTTGACGCTCCATGCACGGGAACCGGCGTTCTTAGCAAAAGAGCCGATCTTCGCTGGAAACGAACTGAAGAGGAGCTGGAAAACTCTGTAAAACTCCAGGAAGAACTTCTCGACGAAGCCGCAAATCTTGTTAAAAAAGGTGGTCGTCTTGTTTACAGTACCTGCTCCATTGAGCCCGAAGAGAACTGGGAACAGGTACAAAACTTCCTCAGTAAATATGACAACTTTGAACTGGAACCGCTGGATGAATTCCTTCCTGAAGAGGTACTGATTGAAGGTGGAATGGCTTACCAGACTATGCCGCATGTTCACGGCTGCGACGGTCACTTCGGAGTAAGACTAAAACGAGTTAAGTAATTTTTAACCGCAGAGCCGCGGAGAACGCAGAGTTATAAGTATTCTCTGTGCTCCTTGCGCCTTTGCGGTGAAACCTACCGATGCATGAGCAAGATTAAGGACATCCCAAAACAGTATAACCCATCCACCACCGAAGAGAAATGGTACTCTTACTGGGAAGAGAACGGCTATTTCAACTCTCAACCCGACGAGAGAGAGTCCTTCACGGTTGTGATACCTCCCCCAAATGTGACCGGCGTTCTGCACATGGGCCACATGCTCAACAACACCATTCAGGATGTGCTTGTACGCAGGGCTCGTATGCTGGGCAAAAATGCGTGCTGGGTGCCCGGTACCGATCATGCTTCGATTGCAACTGAAGCAAAAGTAGTGCAGAAACTCCGTAAGGAAGGGATTAAAAAGAGTGATCTATCCCGTGATGAATTTTTAAAACATGCCTGGAACTGGACCGATGAGCACGGTGGCATTATTTTGCAGCAGCTCAAGAAGCTGGGTGCCTCCTGCGACTGGCAGCGCACACGATTCACCCTTGAGGATGAACTTTACGAAACGGTGATCGACTGCTTTATTGAGCTGTACCATCGGGGAATGATCTACCGCGGGCTGCGGATGGTGAACTGGGATCCTGCCGCTCAAACCGCACTGAGTGATGAAGAGGTAATCCACAAAGAGGTTCAATCCAAATTTTACCATGTCCGGTATCCGATTAAAGATTCGGACGAGTATGTAACCATCGCCACCACACGGCCTGAAACCATATTGGCCGATACGGCCGTCTGCGTGAACCCCGATGATGAACGCTTCAGACACCTGGTTGGTAAGACCGTCATCATCCCAATGGTAAACCGTGAAGTGCCGGTGATTGCCGATGAGTATGTAGATCCGGAGTTCGGAACCGGCTGTCTCAAGATTACCCCGGCTCACGATCCGAATGACTATGAACTGGGAATTAAGCACGGTCTAGAAGTGATCGATATCCTGAATGCCGATGGCACGATGGCAAAAGAAGCCAAATTCTACATCGGTGAAGACCGCTTCAAAGCGCGCAAGCTGATTGCCAAAGAGCTGGAAGAGCTGGGACTGCTGATGAAAGTTGAGGAGATGTCAAATAAGGTCGGGTATTCCGAACGTACCGATGTTGTGATTGAGCCCCGCCTCTCCCTGCAGTGGTTCATGAAGATGGACGAAATCAGCAAGCCGGCCCTCGAGAACGTGATGAACGACAACGTTCAGTTCCACCCGGCCAAATTCAAGAACAGCTATCGAAACTGGATGGAGAACATCCGTGACTGGTGTATCTCGCGTCAGCTTTGGTGGGGACACCGAATCCCGGCATGGTACTATGGGGATGGAGAAGAGGAATTTGTGATCGCCAGAACCGCAGATGAAGCGTTCGAAAAAGCGAAAGAAAAGTCCGGAAACAGCAGTCTTACAGCCAAAGATATACGTCAGGACGAAGATGTACTCGATACCTGGTTTTCATCGTGGCTCTGGCCTATTTCTGTTTTTGACCCGGAGTTTATCCGCACCAAAAAAGCCAATAAAGAACTTGAGTACTACTACCCTACCCAAGACCTTGTAACCGCGCCCGAAATTATGTTTTTCTGGGTGGCACGGATGATTATGGCCGGTTACGCCTTTGCGGGTGAAAAACCGTTCAGCAATGTCTACTATCATGGAATTGTTCGGGATGAGAAGCGCCGGAAGATGTCAAAATCACTTGGCAACTCACCCGATCCCTTAAAACTGATTGAGCAGTATGGGGCCGATGGCACGCGTGTGGGGATGCTCTTTGCTTCCCCTGCCGGAAATGACCTGCTCTTTGACGAAAACCTCTGTGAACAGGGGCGGAATTTCTCCAATAAGATCTGGAATGCATACCGTTTCCTCACCATGAATATGGCTGAAGGAGAAACCTATACTCCATCTACAGATATCGATCCGGAAAATCTGGCCGATAAGTGGATTTCAGGGCGCATTCAGACCACCCTCCGCGAGATGGAAGACGACTTCTCGAGATACAGGCTTAATGAAGCACTTAAAAAAATCTACTCGCTTGTTTGGGACGATTTCTGCGACTGGTACATCGAAGTTTGCAAGGCAGATGAATACGGTGAGAATATGCCAAAAAAGAACCTGGAGCGGGCACTCGGGTTTTTTGAGATCCTGATGAAGATGCTCCATCCTTTTATGCCTTTCATCACCGAAGAGATTTGGCAGCAAATAAGGGACCGATCAAAGGATGAAGCGCTGACGATAAGCCCTTGGCCTGAAATCAGGGGTGAAACATATGATGATTCAGTTGCCCTTTTCGGCACGATACAGTCTCAGATTTCAGCCATACGGAATATTCAGGCCGAGATGAATCTGGCCCCGAGAGCGGAACTTACGATCATTATTAAGCCAAAAGACAAAAAGCTTAATGATCAGGTTAAAGCTGCAGGCTGGATCTATAAGAAACTGCTTCCCGTAAAACAGATTCGGTTCGACGTCTCGGCAGAAAAACCGAAAGCTTCGGCAGCTGCCGTTGTAAATGGTTCGGAAATTTATATCCCGCTCGAAGGCCTGATTGATCTGCAGAAAGAGAGAGAACGCATTCAAAAAGAGATTGACCGGGTTGAAGGTTTCAGAAAGAGTGTTGTGGGAAAGCTCTCAAATGAGCAGTTCGTAGCCAACGCTCCGGAAGCCGTTGTTGATAAAGAGCGTCAGAAAAAAGCTGATGCCGAATCAAATCTTGAGAAATTGAAAGCGCAGCTCGAAGAGTTTGAATCGTAGAATTTTGCGCATCAATTCAGACAGGTTTAAACATTTAATTAGCTTCTAACCTCTTATACATCCGACCCAACACAATAACACTGTTTCGTGATTTCAGAAAAATTAGCCATCTTAATGAAATCCCCAACAAACAGTTAGGCCCTTTCAGTCTCTATTGGGCCGTTATGCATAACTAAAAAATAACTTACCGGAGTCAACACTATGATGAGTTCATCAACCTTTTGGAGAACGGTGATCTGTGGATTAATCGCTACATTTTTCATGACCATGCTCTCTTTTCTGCAGGCAGGAATCGGGCTGCCCGCAATTGATCTGGGCCATATCCTTAAAGAGAGTTTCAATTACGTACATGCAGATGAACCCTACTCGCTTATTTGGGGTAACGCAGCCTACAATGTGGGTGGCGTATTGATGGCATTGATCTGGGTGAGCTTTCTTC
>REDT01000221.1 GCA_007693295.1 Balneolaceae bacterium | reverse complement strand
TTTCCCCCGTTTC
Source organism: Balneolaceae bacterium (assembly GCA_007693295.1). Lineage (GTDB taxonomy): Bacteria > Bacteroidota > Rhodothermia > Balneolales > Balneolaceae > Rhodohalobacter. The sequence goes on along the minus strand of REDT01000221.1, from coordinate 10,194 downwards.
CGGATGCAAAAGTGAAGCTGCCTGATATTTATCGGGAGGTCTTTGAAACTCAGCAGAGCAAATCTTTCGAATACTATTCACCTGTAATTGGCTCATGGTTTGATATGTCGGTTTACCCGTCAGGCAATGAGATATCCGTCTATTTTAAAAATATTGATGAGAGAAAATATACCCAGGAGAAAATACTCCAGAAAACCCGGCAGCTTGATACTATTGCACGCTTCAATAGTTTGTTGATAAAAGAAGATGATTGGCTGCAGGCCCTGGACCAAAGCCTTGAGCTGTTTGGTGAAGTTGCAGATGCAGACAGAGTCTACTTTTTTGAACATTCTGTACTGGAAGCTACCGGCCAGAATGTTATATCAATGAAAGTAGAATGGGTTTCGGAAGGAACGATCCGCGAAATTGATAACCCCAATCACCAGAATCATTCGTTTGATGATATCGGGAGTTTTATCAATCGAGTAATTGAAGAGGGTGGGTTCAATGGGATTATATCTGAGATTGAGGAGAAGGGGTTGGCGGAATTTGTATCAGGCCAGCAGATCAAATCAATTCTTGCTCTGCCTGTATTCACCGGTAAGGAGTTTAGAGGGTTTATCGGTTTTGATGACTGTACTACTGAAAGGATTTGGACAGAAGAGGAGATTACGTTTCTGAAAACGATTGCAATCAACCTTGGGTCTGCCATTGAAAATGAAGATGCCGAAGAAGCGCTTCAAAAAGCCTTTGAGGAGAAAAACGCTATTCTTGATAGTATTGGAGATGGTTTTTTTGCAGTCGACAAGGACTTTACAATTACCTACTGGAACCGGCAGGCAGAGATTATGTCGCATACGAGACGGGATGATATTATTGGCAAAAACCTGTGGACTGTTTTCCCTGAAGGGAAGGATATATCATCCTATGAATTATACCATAAAGCTATAGAGAAACAGGAAAAGCAACACTGTGAAGATTTTTTTGCACCATTGGACAAATGGTTTGAAATAAGTGCTTATCCTTCTGAGTCGGGCCTTTCTGTGTTTTTTAAAGATGTCACCGAGCGTAATAAAGCAAGACGCGAAATTCAGGTTTCTAATGAAAGGTTCATTAAAGTTTCAGATGCATCAAAAGACGCCATCTGGGATTTCGATGTTCAAAATGAGAATCTTTTTTGGGGCAAAGGGTTTAATTCATTGTTTGGATACGACCTGGATAAAACAAAGCCAACTCTCGGGTTTCTTATCAGCCGGATTCATCCGGGCGACCGCGAAAGGGTTGCTCAAAATATAGAGAATTACATGAGCGACGCTTCCAAAACCGACTGGTTTGAAGAGTATAAGTTTCAGCGAGAAAACGGCTCATATGCATACGTGATGGACCGTGCCGTTTTTATTAGAAATAAAAATAAAGAGGTAACACGTGTAGTAGGGGCAATGACGGACCTGACCCGGCAAAAAGAGTTTGAAGAGTCGCTCAAACAATTAAATATTGAACTGGAACAGCGTGCTAAACAACTGGCCACATCAAACGCCGAGCTGGAACAGTTCGCCTTTGTGGCTTCGCACGACCTGCAGGAGCCGCTTCGGATGATAACCGGCTTCCTGGCACAGCTTGAAAAGAAATATGATCATCTGCTGGATGATAAAGGCAAGAAGTATATCCATTTTGCAACCGATGGTGCCAGGCGCATGCGGCAGATTATTCTGGATCTGCTTGAGTATTCAAGAGTAGGGCGTATTGATTCAGAAAGGGAACGTGTAGACCTGAATGCACTTGTTGAAGATACTCTTTCTCTGAATAGAAAGCTGATCTCCGAAAGGAATGCAAAGATTCAGGTTCAGGAGATGCCCGTTATAAAAGCTTCTAAAGGACCCATGAGGCAGCTTTTTCAAAACCTGGTGAACAACGCCTTGAAATACCATAAGAAGGGGAGCGCACCGGTTGTAGATATTTCATGGAGTGAAGATGATGATTTTTGGCACTTTGAAGTCCGGGATAACGGAATTGGAATCAATGCGCAGTACTCACAGAAGATATTCAATATCTTTCAGCGTCTGCACGGAAAAGAGGATTATAGCGGGAGCGGTATGGGCCTTGCCATCTGTAAAAAGATTGTGGAGGAACATGGCGGCAGCATTGGAGTAAAATCAGAAGATGGGAAAGGGAGTACGTTCTATTTCTCTATCGAAAAAAATCAAAGAGAGATTGCAAATGTTGAATAGAACAGAAGTTCACATTAAAGGACTGTTTTTGTTGATGCTCTTTTTTTTGGCTGGCTCAGCAGAGGTTTTGAATGCCCAAACTGTTAATGTGCGGCTCTCAGATAAACAGTATGTATCCAAAAAGTGGGACAATACCCGTGGTTTGCCTGTAAATACCGTTTTCAGTGTGCTTAAAGATGAAACAGGTTATTTATGGGCCGCAACCGAAGAGGGGATTGTACGATTTGATGGTGTGAACTTCAGGGTTTTCGACCAGGACAATATCCCCGGTGTGGTGTCTCCTATGTTTTACGATCTCAAAAAAGCTTCAGACGGAGGGGTTTGGGCGGCAAACGCGAATGCAATTGTACACGTCCACAGAAATCAAATCCGGGCATATGATGCGAAAACTCAAGTGAAAGGATCGTGGATAAATACAGTTGAAGAAGACCACGATGGCAGTGTGCTTGCCGGTATTCATAATGGGGATCTGTTCAGGTTAAAAGATGGAAAAATTGAAGGTGTTGCCGGCTGGGAGGAGCATAAAAATGGAGCAATAATGGCCATCGAAAAAATATCTGAAGGTGTACTGATTGGAACCCAAAACGGACTTTTTAAACTTGATGCGGAAACAGGCCTTATTGAAGAGATACCGGGATATGAAGGAATCGAAATTCGGGCGCTGCTTGAAACACCGGACGGCAATTTATGGATTGGAACCAGATCTCATGGGCTTTTTCATCATCAGAATGATTCAGTAATCGTTGTTGATGAATCCGTTGGTTTACTAAATAATCAGGTAAATACAATTAGGCTTTCCGAAGATGGACGCGTTTGGGTCGGTATGGGTATGGGTGGAGTTCAGATGATCACAAAGAGTGAAATCATCTCACTTCGGGAAGTTGAGTTTGGATACACCTCAGTGAATGATATCTACATTACTGAAAATGGAAATATTTGGCTATCGGTTACGGGGCATGGAATTGTGCAGATGATTCCGGCCGATATCCGGATGCTTCGTGAGAAAGACGGGTTGTCAAATGAAACTACACTGGCCATCTACCAGGATGAACAAGGGGTAGTTTGGACCGGGACACCGGGCTTGGGTATGAACAGAATTGAAAATGGTGAAATCACTCATATAACACCTGATTACGGATTGGAACATGGCGTGGTTCTGGGGATATATGGAGTGGATCATTTCATTTATCTTGGCACCGGTCACGGATTATACCGCTATAATCCTGAAACAGATTCGATAGACCGGTTTTTCACTGCGGATGACGGCCTGGCAAGTAATATTGTGCAAGCCATCTTTCAGGATTCACAAGAGCGGGTTTGGGTTGGCTCACGTTCCGGGGGTATCCACAGGCTTCTCAATCATGTTGAACTGGAAAGGCTGGAGCTTCCACCTCAATTTGAAAATGCAGAATTCATCACCATTTTTGAAGACAGCCGGGGGAATATCTGGTTCAGCACAACTTCAGCCGGTATGTTGAAATTAGATGGCGATGATAATCTTACCGGTTATTCAATTCACCACGGCCCTTCATCCGAAATGGTACTGAGTATGTATGAAGATCCTGATGGGTCGATCTGGGTGGGGACCAATGAAGGATTGCTGGTGTTAATGGATAACGGTGAGTTCAGGTTGTTTAACCGCAGCCATGGTCTCCAGTTCAACGGAATCTTCAGGATGATTGAGGATGATTATGGTTTTCTATGGGCAAGCGGTAATTTTGGGATTCAAAGGATAAGTGTGGAGAACCTGCTTGCCGTGAAGCATGATGATACGGGAACCAAACGGATTTCATCACGCCTGTTTGATACATCAGACGGAATGGCCAATCATGAAGCAAATGGCGGAGTATTTCCGGCGGGCTGGAAAATGGCCAATGGTGAAATCTGGTTCCCAACCATGCAGGGTATTGCTCAAATTAACCCTGAAGCTCTCATTAAATCTGAGGCAGGCGTGGGAGTGCATATTGAGTCTCTTCGCTATGGCGATAATGAGTTTACTGAAACAGACGAAATATCCGTTCAGTCAGGGGTTTATAATTTAGAGATACACTATGGCAGCTTTGATTTTAAAAAGCCTCACACCATCAACTACTATTTTCGGATAGATGCATTAAGCGATGAGTGGCAATCGGCCGGTAACAGAAACGTTGCCTATTTTACGTCATTAAAACCCGGCAACCATACCTTCGAGGTTAAAGCTGAACAATTTGGGGTAGAGTCGAATATTGCATCCATAGCGTTCTCTGTAGAACCGTTTTTTTACCAGACGCTGTTGTTTCGGATTCTTGTTGTTTTGGGACTGTTTTTAGCCGGCTATTTTGTACACGCTTTCTATTCCAAATTGAAACTTGGAGAGAGATTAAAAAAACAGGTGGATCATCAAACGAAAGAACTGCAGCAGAGAAACCAAAAACTGGAAATTGCACTTCTGGATATCGAGAACCAGAACCGCGTTATAAAGGAAGTTGCCTGGGTGCAATCGCATCAGTTCAGGGGGCCTCTTTCGCGGATTCTTGGTTTGATTGATGTAGTGGAGAATTATGATCAGTTTAAATCCGTCGGGAAAGACAGATCGGAATTGGTGATTGAGATTGGCGAGGCAGCCCGGGAGCTGGACGACTTAATACGTAAGCTGAACGCAGAGATCGAAGCGATTGAAAAAACGGAGGCGCAAAACTATGAATAGCCGGATAATGCTTGTAGATGATGATGCCGGAGTACTCTTTCTTCATGAACTTATGATTCAGGAGAGCGGGCTGGCAGATTATGTGCATGCGTTTGATAAAGCTGAAAAAGCTCTGCAGTTTCTAAATAACCGGGAGAAGAATGGCATGGAGTACCTTGTATTTTTGGACATCAATATGCCGGGTATGAACGGATGGGATTTTCTGGATAAGCTGGATGATTCAACCGCCGGCCTCGGCGTTACGGTAGTTATGGTTACCTCATCAGTAAACCGGGCCGACCGCGAAATGGCGGGCCTCTACCGGCGGGTTGTGGATTTCATCGAAAAACCGATAACCCTTGAAATTTGTAAAAAACTAAAAGAAAACAGCAGTCTAAGCCACATTTTTATGAACGAATAAAAAAATCAAGATCCGCAATGTCTCATAAAGACAAGATCCGCAATGTCTCAAAAAGACATTGCGGATCTCCCAAATTGCGGATCTTTCTACCATACTTCAAGCATATTACCTCGTGAATGATGAATGACAAGCAGCAATATTTTATCCGGCAGCTATCGGCAAAAAAAGGTGAATTAGCTGCAAAAATTACAGATCTGCATTTTAATGAAAATCCGGAGCTGGATAAAAAATATGGAGAACAGGGCAGGGAAAAATGCCGTGAAGATGCCATCTATCACCTCAACTACCTCATTGAGGCCTTGCAAATTGAGAGCCCGGAACTGTTTTATCACTACCTTGAATGGGCCTGGCATATGCTGGATGCGCGGAATATCCCGATAGATGACCTGGTAAACAACATCAGTTATATTAAGGAAGTAATTTCCAGAGAATTTGCCGAAGATGAGGTAGAAATGGCGCTCTCTTACCTGGAAAGCGGAGCGGAACACCTGGAAAACCTGGAACCTGAAATAGAATCCTATCTGCTTCCGGATCAGCCGCTCAGCCATGAAGCAAAACAGTATCTGAATTATCTGCTGAAAGGAAAAAGAGATCAGGCTGCACGTTTAATTGATAAGCTTGTGGATAAGGGGACAGCGATTGAGGATATTTACGAGCATATTTTCCAGGCCACTCAGTATGAAGTGGGGTTTTTATGGCAGAGAAATGAGATAACCGTGGCGCATGAGCACTACTGCACGGCGGCTACGCAGCTGATCATGTCGCGGCTGTACCCGCAAATTTTTTCCGGTGAAAAGAACGGGCTGAAACTGATTGCCTGCTCTGTGGCCAGCGAGCTGCACGAAATTGGAATCCGCATGGTATCCGACTTTTTTGAGATGGACGGCTGGGACACCTATTACATGGGCAGCAATATGCCCGAAGATCATCTGTTGCAGTCCCTGCGGGAGCACGATGCAAATATGCTGGCGATTTCCGTAACGCTGCCCATACATATCAACAGGGTGGAATCCATTATCAGGAACGTGCGTGATAAACCGGAATTCAGGGATCTGAGAATCATGGCCGGAGGCTACCCCTTTGGGATTATTCCCGGACTGACAGAAAAAGTGGGAGCAGATGCCACGGCTCTGAATGCCCGCCAGGCGATTTTAAAAGCGAACGAAATGGTGAACTGACTGTATGAAAACTAAAAAGGAGATAAAGAACGGATTGTATCTTATTTGTAACCGTGAGGGACAAATAGATGAGGTACTGTTTGATGACCTGGGGTTGATTACTAAGAACAGGCTGCCACTTCAGTTTGCAGAGTTCATAGATAAAGAGAGCATTGCAAAGGCTTCAGGCTTCTGGACAGAAGTTTTAGAGAAAGAGTTCGTTTTAAATGTTGAAATGTATGTAAAGAGGGAAGAGAGGGAGTCAATACCCCTGAAGTTTACCGCCGGCAGTTTTGATGACCGGGTTTGGGTTATTGCGGCATCGCGTAATAAGGTACTGGAAGAGATGCTGAATGAGATGATGCTGATCAATAATGAACAGCAAAACCTCATCCGTAGTGCAGAGAAAAAGCTGAGTAAACTCACAGACAGCAGACAAGAACCTACTCTCGATCTCTATGATGAGCTTTCGGGAATGAACAATGAATTAGTGAACGCACAGCGCAAACTGGCAAAACAAAACCAGGAGATTCTGCACCTTAATAAACAATTGCGAGACAGCAATAAAGAGCTCGAGTATTTTGCGTATTCAGTGTCACACGATTTGAAAGAGCCGCTTCGTATGGTAAAATCGTTCATGAACCGATTAGATCAGAAATATGGGGATTCGCTGGACGACAAGGCCAAACAGTATATTTACTTTGCCGTTGATGGAGCTCAACGAATGGAGGTACTTATTAATGATCTTCTGGAGTACTCCAGAATCGGCAGAAAGAACAATCAATTTGAAATGGCAGACATGAATGTACTGCTAGAGAAAGTTGAAAAGTTAAACCGTTCACGGCTCATAGATACCGGAGGCAGTGTAAACCGGGCGGAAATGCCTCAGATCAAATGTCAGAAAATACCTCTTCAGCAGCTGTTTAATAATTTAATTTCCAACAGCATCATATATAGAAGAGAGGATGAATCACCTGAAATTACTATATCTTATAAAGAGAGTCCAAATGAGTGGCTCTTTTCGGTAGCCGATAATGGGAAAGGAATTGATCCTGAATATCACTCCGTTATTTTTGATTTGTTCAGAAAAGTTGATGAGGAGTCTGCATCCGGCACAGGCATGGGGCTGGCCATCTGCAAAAAAATAGTGGAGCAGCACGGTGGAAAAATTTGGGTGGAATCGGAATTGGGAAAAGGCAGTACGTTTAATTTTACAATCAGAAAAACTTCAAAAATGAGCCTGTAAATATGAATAAACCGACTGCCTGGATTTCATCAATATCTTCTTTTTTGGTTAGTATATCACTGTTTTTGTCGTGCACAGCCGAAAACCGGGATTCTGGAGAACTGATACCGGTAACGGTGGGCATCACTTCTTACATCGGAGAGGCCGCATCGTTTGTTGCGGAAGAAAAAGGATTCTTCATAGAGAACGGGCTGGATGTTACACTTCAGATAAACAATGCCGGCACCGAGTCGGTACGGCAACTTATTTCCGGCACAATAGACATAGCCCATGTTGCAGAAACACCGGCTATCTTTTCGACGATGGACGAGAAGTATATTTCAGCAGATAAAAAAGGTGATCTGCAGATTGTAGCGAATATGATTCTTGCGAACAGGATACAAAAAGTGATAGGCCGGCGCGACTCCGGAATTGAACATCCACAAGATATACGCGGCAAGCGTGTGGCACTTGCCGCCGATACACAGTTGGAATACCTGCTCGATTCGTTTTTGCTGGAACATCAAATCGGTATGGAGGAGATCGATACCGTTCATATGAATGTACACGAGCAGGTAGCGGCATTTAAAAAAGGAGAGATAGACGTTGCGGTCGTTTGGGAGCCACACGCCACCAATCTTCTTTATTACCTTGAGGAACTTGCTGTAGAATTGCCCACACGCCTTACCTATTCCACAATGTGGCTGACAGTTGTGCTTGACCGATACAGTGAGGAGAATCCGGAAGTGATCAGCGCTTATTTGCGATCCCTGTTAAAAGCTCAAGAGTATATCAGGGAACATCCTCAGTGGGCTGTACGGTTATTGTCTGAAAGAACAGGAGTCCCTTTGGAGGTAGTCACTGAGGCGATCAGGCAAATTGATTACGAGCTCTCTTTAAGTGAACGGACGCTGAGCTTACTAAAAGAGCAGAAAAACTGGATGATTCAAAATGGATACACAGCCAGTAGTGATAGATCTGTAATTGAGCTGATAAATTTTCGTTTTATGGAAGAGGTTTACCCTGAAGGAATTACGCTGATACGATGAGTATAAAAGCGCGATTAAACATCATTGTATTTCTGTCGGTAGTTACAATAGCGGGGCTCTATCTCTATATTGTAAAAATCACCCTTGATATCGATCAGGAACTATCGCAGGTTGAAATAATAGAAAGGTTCGAAAAAGATGTTTTTCAGCTTGGCCTGATTACCGAATACTATTTAACAGATCAGGATGAACGCTATGAAACGGCCTGGATTTCACTGATGAATAGTGTTGAAGAGCTGAGCGGTCAAATTGAGGTTTTTAGCCGATACCATATTGTAGCTGAATCGATACCCTCTATACAGGAAGCCTTTAACCTGATTCTGGAGATCAACAATGAACCGGAACTGTATCCTGATGCGGAACTGCGTTCCGAACTGCTCCGGCGTGCATCTACACGAATACGCGCGGATGTAAGACAGCTGATAGCCAGTTCCGGAAAAATTTTCGATGAGCATCTGGAAAATATCAGGATACTTCAGGTTGATCAGCGCCTCGACTTTCTCTATGTACTGATTCCCGCTATCCTGGCCCTGATCCTTCTGGCCTATTTTATGCAGAAGAAGATCATTACTTCACTATATAAACTGCGCGAAGGCGCACGGCTGTTTGCTGCGGGCAGGCTGGATCAGCGTATTGAGCTAAAAGATGATGATGAACTTGGCGAACTTGCCGGTCAGTTCAATAATATGGCGGCCGAACTGGATACCCTGATTGAAAGAGAAAAGCTGTTAAATCAAAAGCTCGAAAAACAGGCCGAAGAGCTGAAGCTATCCAATGAAGAACTTGATAATTTTGCATCGGTTGCCTCTCACGATCTGAAGGAACCGTTGCGGATGATCCGGAATTTTATGGAGCTGCTGGAGAAAAAGTATGGAGATCAACTTGACGAAACAGCAAACAGGTATATTCGCTTTGCCGTAGACGGCTCCCGGCGCATGACCAGCCTGATCAACGATCTTCTTGAGTTTTCCAGAATCGGCAGGGTCTATAATGAGTTTGAACATGTGGATCTCAATCAGCTTCTGGAGGAGGTCATACAGCTGTACGAACCGTTAATTGAAGAAAATGGCACGGCGGTGAAATTTGATACCATGCCCAAAGTAAAAGCTGTACCGGTATCCCTGAAATTGGTGTTTCAAAACCTGATCGGCAATGCCCTTAAATACCAGGAAGATGAATCAAAACCTGAAATCGAAATCGGCGTGAAAAGCCTGGATACTCATTGGCAGTTTTGGGTGAAAGATAATGGAATTGGAATTGAAGAGGAGTACAGGGATCAGGTATTCCAAATATTCAAACGCCTTCACGGGCCGGATGAGTACCCCGGAACGGGAATGGGCCTGGCTACCTGTAAAAAAATTGTAGAGCAGCACAACGGTAAGATTTGGGCGGAGTCGAAAAAAGGAGAAGGAAGTACGTTCTACTTTACGATCTCCAAGAACTTGAATTCATAATGTTAATATGGGTTTG
>REDT01000250.1 GCA_007693295.1 Balneolaceae bacterium | reverse complement strand
GTAGTGGGAAAGATCAGACGGTACCTGGAAATTTGGAAGTATCCCAGTATAGATGCATTCCATATTAATGATTGCTGAATCAGCGGTATCTATAGTTGGGCTTCAAAAAGTGGATGATCTGATTACATACATATTTCAACATAGAGCTGTATTTTAAAACTCAAATCTCATACCTGTATTTAACCCGAAATCCGCCTATATTTGGCATCAAATTGAATCGTAATTTTTTTTGACAAACCAATACCTTCATGGATAACACTCCGAATCTTCTCATTCAAAACTGTAAACCGGTCGGAGACGGCTATAACGGTAAAAAGAAGCTGGACATTCGAATCAAAAAGGGAGTCATCTCTGAGATCGGGGAAGGGCTTGAAGCCGGGAAAAATGAAGAGATATTTGATGCAGACGGGGCCTATGTGAGTGGCGGCTGGATGGATATGCACGTCCATTTTCGTGAGCCGGGTTATGAGCATAAAGAGACGATTGAAACAGGCTGCCGGGCTGCTGCATTTGGCGGCTTTACCGAAGTGGCATGCATGCCGAATACAAAGCCGGCAACCCACACCCGCGATGTGGTGGAGTTTATCAAAAAGAAGGCTGAGGGAGAAGCTGTAGACGTACACCCGATCGGATGCGTGACCAAAGAGCGTGCCGGAAAGTCGATTGCTGAAATGAGCGACATGAAAGCGGGCGGGGCCGTTGCCTTCAGTGATGATGGTGATCCCGTGTATAACTCTCAAGTAATGCGTGTGGCGCTGGAGTACTCGTCCATGCTGGGCGTCCCGATTATTAATCATGAAGAAGATCTGGAGCTGTCGCGACCCGGGCATATGAATGAGGGGGAGGTTTCAACCCGCCTGGGCCTGGAGGGAACCCCCGGAATTGCCGAGGAGACGATGATTGCACGCGATATTCTCCTGGCCGGCTTTACAGGAGGCCATGTGCACGTAGCACATATCAGTACCCGTAAAGCGGTAGATCTTGTGCGGAAAGGAAAGGCTGAAGGAGTGAACGTAACCACAGAGGTTTGTACCCACCATTTTGATCTAACCGATGAAGAGATCGGCAAGCGCCATTTCGATACCAATGTTAAAATGCATCCACCGCTTCGCACGCAGGATGATGTGGATGCAATGATTGAGGGGCTTGCCGACGGAACCATCGATGTGATCTGTACGGATCATGCTCCTCACGCTATTGAGGAGAAAGAGGTGGAGTTTATCTATGCCCCAAATGGAATAACAGGACTCGAAACAGCCTGGAGCATTTCTGTAATGAGGCTGCTTAAACCCGGTAAACTAAAGCTGGAGCAAATCCTTGAGAAACTGGTATCAAATCCCCGCCGCATTCTGAATCTTGAAATTCCTCAGCTCAAAGAGGGTAATAAAGCCAACCTTACTCTGTTTAATACAGATGAAGAGTGGACCTACAGTTCTAAAGAGGTTCGTTCAAAATCAAAAAATTCTCCATACATCGGAGATGAATTAACAGGCCGAGCCGTTGCCATCTATAACCGTAACAAGTTTGTGAAAAATATACTGAGGAATTAAGTGGCTTTATGCCCGGTTTAGATTTATAAGAATTCCGCCACAATACCGGGGCGGGTTTAAAAATTTATATGCCCCATTTCAATCATATCATAGCTGTAATTATACTCTCTCTTTTTGCCGGGGCTACACTCCAGGCTCAGCAAAGTGATGATATACTCAATGAAATCCGGATCTTTCAGAAGTTTGGCAATATTGATGAGTCGGATCTTGGTATTGATAATGATTCCGATGGGGAGTATCCGTACGAATACCTGCTTAAGGAGGCTTCCATACGTATTGATCAGCGCGAGGGAGGAATTGTAGCGCTGATCGATCATCTGATAAGGATAAAGGTACACACCGATGAGCCGGTTCTGAAAACGGAGGCATCTCTTGTAGGCATACCCTTCTATTTTGCAGAAAATATGGAGAGAATTGTAAATCTTGAGGGACTAACTCATCAGCCTGATGGATCATACCACTATTTCAACGGTGCAGATGCCCGGATTGTTGATCTCAACAGCCGGTATAAACTTCTGGAGTTTGAAATGCCGGAAGTTCAGCAAGGTTCTGTTATTGAGTATAAATACACTCTGGAACGTCGCTATATCGAAGAGCTGCCCGATTTTCACTTTTCACAGCGGGTGCCGGTAAGGGAGGCCAATCTGTATCTGAAAAATGAAGATTACTTACGGTTCGATACGGTGAAAGAGAATGTCGATTTTGATTTGGAGTACAGGGAAGCCAGGGTTGATACCAGCAGTATACCTTTTGTGTTTACATACGAAAGGCCTGATCCTGTCTATCTTCAGGTTTGGAATGCAGAAAATATCCCCGCCATTAATGCGACTGCCTTTATCTCTTCCATTGATGATATTCGCGGCAAACTCAAATTTCAAATCAGTGAATTCGGCCTGCCCCGCCAGCCCCTTGAAAACAGCTGGGAATTTGTAGCTGCTCAGATTCAGAGAAATGCCAACCCTTATCGCACCCTGAAACGACACCCCGAGCTGCAGGAGATGGGCAAAACCCTTTTTGGAGAGATTGAAGACCCGGTTGCCTTGCAGGACTCTGTTTTTAAATATGTGAACTCGAGGGTTCAGTTTAATGAGATGAATGCCGTTTTTGTTGAGCAGAGCCTGGATCATGTACTGGAGGGTGAGCCGGCTGACCAGGCCCAGATTAACATGGTGCTGTTGGCCATGTTGAGGGGAGCAGGGATTGATGCTAAACCGCTTTTCATATCCGGGCGCGATTTTGGACGTATTAACAAGTCGTTTCCATCTCTCTACCAGTTTAACAGGTTGCTTGTTGTGAGTGAAATTGAAGGTGATCGCTGGTTTATGGACGCCTCTTTCAGCCACAGTATGCCCGATCTGATTCCTGTCGAAACGTATAACGAACAGGGGATGATTCTATCAGAGAAACTACACGACTGGGTAGAAATAACACCCGAGCGGAGTGTGTTTCATCTCGATATCTCCGTAGATGCCGAACTCACTGCTGAGGGAGATCTGTTTGGCACCCTGCGAGCGAAAACCCGGGGCTATCCATCCCGGGAGATTAGAAGGGATATTCACAGGGGAATACCAATGGATGAAATTGTAAAAGAGACTTTCTTTGAGGTGTATCCGGAATCAGAAATTCGGCAGAGCAACATTCACATCTCTGAAACCAATCGCGATCAAATAGAGGTGACTACAGATTTCTCTATACCCGGCTATGCGGTTAGCTTCAGCGAGGGTTTGGAATTTCGACCTATGATAGTCGGGTACCTGTTTAGCAATCCATTTGAGGCAACCGAGCGCAGAGCACCGATTACCCTGGACGCACCCGAGACCCTTGCTATCGAATACAGAATTACGCTGCCCGAAGGATTTGAGACCGATGTGGCCGGTGATACGCGCTCAACAAGTATAAGAGGGGCGGGCCTGTTTGAAGAGTATCTTGCAGAAGGCAAACTGATTGAGTACTCTTTTGGAGTTGAGATAAGCAGAAAGGAGTTTCCGGCAGATCTCTATTCGCAGCTCCGCCAAATTTATGAGCGATGGGTTTCATTGAGCAATGATGTTTGGTATATCGAAAAGAACTAGGTGTCATGTCAAGTTTAAATTGTCAGTGAAATTTAGAGCTATAAATTCTCCCTTCCTTGCCCCGTAGGGATCACTATGTGGGAAAGGAGGGGACTTTTCTAATCACCCGATACTTTATCGTTAACATAACACTAGCCGTTTTGAAAATGGAAACCTCGAATAAGAATTCCGTCATATTAGCGATTGAGACAGCTACTCCGGTCTGTTCGGTTGCATTGCGTAAAAGCGATGGCCGTATAGTCGAAAAACGTATAGAGGGCCAGGGGGTTCACTCAGAACGCACCTTTCTGTTCATAAAAGAGCTGTTTGAACGGGCGGGAATTACGGTTTCCGGCCTCGATGCGGTTCTCTTCAGCAATGGTCCCGGCTCATATACGGGGCTGCGAATAGGGGCAGCTGCCGTTAAAGGCCTCCTTTTTGGAAGGGATATTGAGTTTTTTACATACCCAACCCTGCTCTCGTTTGCCGCAGCAGTGTCGGTAAAAGGTGGAGCCGGAACAATCCATTCCGTGATTGATGCAAGGCGCGAGCATCTCTACTGGCAGTCTGTGGAGAGTGGAGGAGGTATTGTCGGCGAACCGCAAATTATTGAACTGTCCGAATTGGAGAAGAAAATAACAGAAGGAGATACAGTTATTGGTACCGGTTGGGAACGGCTTGAGCTGGATCCTCAAAAAAAAGTGACCTTTATAGGCTCAGAAGGCATTTCTGCTGCTAACCTGATTCATGCTTTTGATGATAAAACCGGGAAGAGTTACTTTGTAAAAGAGGATCCCGAAAGTTTTGTACCGGAATATCTTACGATGTCTCAAATAAATAATTCAGTAATTCAGGGATAAAGATTTTTGCTTCGGATGATATTCGTTATTTTTCAACGATAATGTGTTTAGAATATCATTGTGTACAATCAATCTGAGTTTAGTCCATAAATGACTAAGATGAATAACTCAGCATCAAGTATTCTTGAATTAATTAAAAAGAAGCGCTATGTCCTGGTTTAAAAGAAAAGACACCAACATACAGACTGATAAAAAGAAGGATATGCCTGAAGGGGTTTGGGTTAAGGTTCCCACCACAGGCGATACCATTCACCGGCGCGAGCTTGAAGAGAATGTTTGGGTGGATCCGATTAGCGGGTATCACTTCAGAATTGGCAGTAAAGAGTATTTTTCGTTTCTGTTTGATGAGGGCAAATTTAAGGAGATCGGTGACGACATTTTGCCAACCGACCCCCTCGGGTTTGTTGACAGGAAAAAATATTCCGATCGCCTTGTGGAGACTCAGAAAAAATCGGGTCTCTCAGATGCGTGCCGTGTTGGGGTGGGTAAACTTGACAAAAGGAATATTGTGATTGCCTGTATGGACTTCAGCTTCATCGGGGGCAGTATGGGATCGGTTGTGGGCGAACGCCTTGGTGTTGCCATCGATCATGCCCGCGAGAAAAAATATCCGTTGATCATCATTTCACAAACAGGTGGCGCAAGAATGATGGAGAGTGTACTGAGCCTGATGCAGATGGCTAAAACATCAGCCAAACTCGCTCAGCTTGATAAAGAAAAAGTGCCGTATATCTCTCTTATGACAAACCCAACCACGGGGGGAGTAACGGCAAGTTTTGCCATGCTTGGTGATTTCAACATTGCTGAACCCGGAGCGCTTATCGGTTTCGCCGGCCCGCGGGTAATACGTCAGACCATCGGCAGGGACCTGCCCGATGGCTTCCAGACGTCGGAATACCTGGTAGAACACGGGTTTCTCGACTTCATTGTAGCAAGGCCGAAATTGAAGAGAAAACTTTCCCGATTATTGGGAATGCTTGAAAACAAGTGAGAGCAGGGACGCGAGCTCAATTAGTGAAAAGAGAGTAATCTGCCCCGGCTAAACAATAAGATTTTAACTACCCATCTGTTTCAGATGCAGGGTAACTATTGCTGTTTTTATTCTAACTCTATACCAAATAACCCACCATGAGATTTGCTGATTACGCTAAAATTTATGTTACTGCAGGTCACGGAGGCAGCGGAATGTCTCACTTCCGGCGCGAAAAATATGTGCCAAAAGGCGGGCCGGACGGCGGCGACGGAGGCAAGGGCGGCGACGTGGTATTGGTGGGCAACACCCAGCTGAACACACTGCTGGATCTCCGATACAGGAAGTTTGTGAAGGCAAAACCGGGGGGTAACGGCAAAAGTGCACGCAAGACCGGAAAGGATGGCAAATCTGAATTTTTGGAGGTTCCGCTGGGTACAGTTGTGTATGATGCGGAGTCGAAAGAGAGGCTGGGAGAGATAACCGAAGACGGACAAAAGCTGGTGGTTGCCTACGGCGGACAGGGAGGATTGGGCAACTGGCACTTCCGAAGCTCTACCAATCAAACGCCTCAACACGCTCAAGAGGGCCGGAAAGGCGAGGAGCGTGTTATTGAGCTGGAACTGAAACTGATTGCAGATGTTGGGCTTGTCGGATTCCCAAACGCCGGAAAAAGCACCCTGCTTTCGGCTCTCTCCGAAGCAACACCAAAAATTGCCGACTACCCCTTCACCACTCTTGAACCAAATCTTGGTGTGGTAACCTTTCCCGACTATCGAAGTTTTGTAATGGCTGATATACCGGGAATTATTGAAGACGCTCACGAGGGAAAGGGGTTGGGGCTTCAGTTTTTACGGCATATTGAGCGTAACAGCATTCTGCTTTTTATGGTAGGATGCGACTCGGATATTGAATCGGAATACATGGCTTTGCTGCACGAACTGAAAGAGTATCGTTCGGATCTGCTTGATAAGCCACGAATTTTGGCGATTACAAAAATGGATCTCAAAGAGGGATATAAGCTTGATGAACCTGTTGAGATAGATGATGATGTAGAAATTATTGAAGTGTCGTCTGCAACCGGGCACAATATCGATAAGCTGAAAGAGATGATTTGGAAAAAACTGCAGGAAATTGGAGAGGAAGAGCCATCATAAATATCTGATTGCACTGCTGAATGTGCCTGAATTGGGGGTTCAAAGGGCGAGAGTGCTTTTACAAAAAACAGGTGTGGAAAATGCACATAAACTGTTCGGGATGAAACTGCCCGATCTTCTGCGAATTGAAGGTATCGGTAAACGGGTTGCTAAAAACCTGATCGACTTTAACGACTGGAATACGGTAGACAAAATTCTGGAGAGAACCGAAAAGTGCGGTGCAAAACTGCTTTCCATTGATGATGAGCACTACCCGGATTTATTAAAGCAGATTTACGCACCGCCCATTATTCTTTGGTATAAAGGGGATGCAAAAATCTTTAAGAATCCCGGCATAGCAGTAATCGGAACCCGTCGTCCCGGCAGATATGGCCTGAACCAAACCGAAGCCTGGGTAAAGCATCTGGTTCAGTCGGGCCTCTGCATCAACAGTGGCCTGGCTTATGGCGTGGATGCGAAAGCCCATCAGGCAGCACTCGATTATGGAGGTAAAACCATTGCTGTGTTAGGTTCGGGAATTGATGTGATCTACCCGTCAAGAAACAGCAAGCTGGCCGATGATATATCCAAAAACGGCGGATTGGTTGTGTCTGAGTATCCCCCGGGTACTCCACCCGATGCCGTTAACTTTCCGGACCGAAACCGGATTGTGAGCGGTATAAGCCATGGCACACTGGTTATAGAGAGCGGGATAAAGGGAGGCAGTATGATCACAGCCCGCTTTGCCCTTGATCAAAACAGGGAGGTGTTTGTAGTTCCGCATCAGCTTGGTTATCTGAAGGGCGAAGGCTGTAACTACCTGATCAGAACCGGACAGGGCAAGCTGGTTCAAACACTGGATGATCTATTGGTTGAAATTTCAGTTGAAGCCGTGGAACAGGATCAAAAAGCAGAACCTGACAAAAGATGGCATCAGGCAGAGCTCACAGATGAACAGAAAGGGATCTGTTTATTACTGGAAGAGGAGGCACTGCATATCGATAAACTGAGCGATCTGTTACAGAGGCCGACGTTTAAACTTTTACCGGTTATTCTGGAGCTGGAGATGATAGGAGTGATCAAACAGAGGGCCGGTAAAATATTTGAACTCTCATAAAGTCCTTTCTTACTCTCTTTCAATTACTTGGAAACCTGGATTCGATTAATAATATCTTGATTTAGAAGCTTGAAAGTCCCCTCCTTCCTAAGGAGGGGCTCCGAGCGCAGCGATTCCCACGAAGTGATTTCCCCGCAGGGATGCCTACGGCAAGGGGTGGTTGAAAAAGGCTATTCACCAATTTTATAATCTATAGCCATGGGAATAGTTCAGTGAACCACCCCCGACCCCTCCTTGCCCCGAAGGGATCACTACGTGGGAAAGGAGGGGAGCCTCTTTTTCGAAATTTTAGAATCGAACTCAGGTTTACAGACTGTAAAAATTGAAATTTTAAAACGCAAAGGTGTGTTTCAAATAGTCCAATGGGTATCTTTGGAAACCGGTAACGAAATTGGTGCAGCCAATCACTATTTTGTCAGTTCATTAATGTTCATTAAGTACAACTATGATACGAGTAGATGATGTTATTTTATCAGAAGATATCGCAACAGCAACCTTTGCCTGCGACATCAGCCGGTGCAAGGGGGCTTGTTGTGTTGTGGGTGATGCCGGTGCACCTGTAAGCAAAAATGAAATTCCGGTTCTGCGAAAAGCATTTAGGGAATTAAAGGACGAACTGGACCCGGTGGCTGTGAGCAAAGCAGAACATGAAGGAGTAGTAGTGGGCGACTCAGAAAATGGCTACGAAATTAATTGCGTCGATTCAGGGGAGTGTATTTTTGTTCAGAAAGACCGGAACGGTGCTGCCACCTGCGCGATACAAAATGCGTATTATAAAAAACGGTTCAACTGGGAAAAGCCAATCAGCTGTCATCTCTACCCGGTTCGATTAAAGCATATCGCCGGAGTGGATTATGCAAACTTTGAATATATACCCGAACTCTGCGCTGCGGGTTGCAAGCGGGGAAGTGAAGAGGGGGTTTACCTGTCCGATTTTTTGGGGTCCGCTTTAATCCGAAGATATGGACAGGAGTGGTACGACAAATTTTTAGAGACATGCAATGAAGTAAGAAGGAGGCAGTAAGGTGCTTAAAACCGGGCAAAACATATCGCAAAAACAGAGTTTGCAGCAGAAGCTTTCGCCGCAGCAGATTCAGTTTGTAAAGCTTCTTCAGCTGCCCACCACCGGTCTGGAACAGCGCATTAAAGAGGAGATTGAGATGAACCCGGTTCTTGAGGAGGTTGATCCCGTTGAACTCGAAGAGCGAATATCTGAGCAAGAGCAGGATTGGGATAAAGAGCCCGAACAGGACGAAAACAGGGACCCCGACCCCGTTGACAAAAATGAAGAGATCGATTGGGAGTCATTCCTTCACAATACCGAATATGATGGCAACACCTACTCGAGTTCGAGGGCATCGGGCGATGAAGAGTGGCGCGATTTGCCTAATCCATACTACGAACCGCTTCTCGAAGACCTCGAAAAACAGGTTTCACTGTTAGACCTGGATGATGAAGAGATGCTGATTGCCGACCAGATCCTGGGGTCGCTGGACAAGGACGGTTATTTCCGCCGCGATATCGATGCTGTAGTGGATAATATTGCTTTTAATCATGGAAAACTGGTAAGCAGTTCACAGGTTGAGAAGGTTCGGAAAAAAATTCAAGGACTGGAGCCGGCAGGGATAGCCTCAAAAGACCTCAGAGATTGCCTTCTTTGCCAGGTGAAACTGATTGACGCCGATGAGCAGATAAAAGATCTTGCAATAGAGATGCTGGATAAGGAGTGGGATGCTTTTGAGAAAAAGCATTTTGAAAAGCTCAAAAGCCGGCTCAATATTGAAGATGAGACGTTAAAGAAAGTATTTGGCCTGGTTAAGGGTTTAAATCCCAGGCCCGGAGCCGTTACAAACCCTGAACAGGATAACCGGCAATATATTGAACCCGATTTTGAGGTCTATTATGAACCTGCCGATGAGGGGGCGGATGATGAGGGCGATTTTGTGATTCGGCTCAACAACAGAAATACACCACCTCTGCGAATATCCCCGGATTATAAAGTGATGTGGGAAAACCTGAAGACGAAGAAGGGCGATAAAGCTGAGAAGAAGCAGGCCCGGAGCTTTATTAAGGATAAGATTGAGTCGGCGCAATGGTTTATCGATTCGATAAGACAGCGGCAGAATACCCTTCTAAAAACCATGCAAACAATTGTGAGGCTGCAGGAAGAGTTCTTTAAACACGGCGACGGCCTCAAGCCGATGATACTTAAAGATGTAGCTGAACGAATTGGAATGGATATTTCAACAGTTTCGCGTGTCGTAAATGGTAAGTACGTACAGACAAACTTCGGAGTATTTGAATTGAAGTACTTCTTTAGTGAAGGATTGGAAACCGAGAGCGGCGAAGATGTTTCGAGCAGGGAGCTGAAGAATATTTTACAGCAGATCATCAGTGAAGAAGACAAGAGCAAGCCGTTGAGTGATCAGGCGTTGACCGATATGCTGAAAGAGCGTGGCTACAGAGTGGCAAGGCGAACGGTAAGCAAATACCGAGAGCAGCTAAACCTGCCTGTTGCCCGCCTTCGAAAACAGATCGTTTA
>REDT01000198.1 GCA_007693295.1 Balneolaceae bacterium | reverse complement strand
TTGAATAAACAGCATAGAATGTTAAAAGTGAAGATGTATTGGATGATTCTGGCGGGCGGCCTGTTTATTCTGGCCGGTTGTGATGCAATTACAAGCCCGTTTGGCAGTTCGGGCCATTCGTACCCCGACTGGCTTCTGGGATCAGGCAACCTGCCCAGCGGCATCGAACTCACCCTTGACGTACCTGAGCAGGCTGCAATGGGAGAACCGGTTCCGCTGAAACTGACCATCCGAAATACGACCAACAGCGATCTTGAACTGCGTTACAGAGAGCACAGGAGAAATTTTGCCATTGAAGACGGCGATAGCGGCGAATTGGTCTGGTCATCAGATATGTTGACTCCGGTCATTTTTTTGTACATGAGCCCGGTCATCACTCTTGAGGCGGGAGAAGAGATCATTTATGAGGAGGAGTGGGATCAAACCTTCGGCGAATATAATGATAAGTATGAGCCGGGGTCTCAGAAGCACAGAAGAGACGATGAAGAAGTTGGGAAACAGGTGCAAGCCGGCACCTATAAAGTTTACGGTCAGCTCTATTTTGGCATTAAAGGTGCCGGCAATGAACAAGATTACCATACCCGGCCCTACACAGTTACCCTTGTTGAATAAAGCCTGATATTGGTTATCCATTCAACTTAACCATCTGTCTAGTCATATAACCATATTCGGAGAACACCCGCAATCCAATTCTCTCATCCGGATTGCCCCGCCCATTATCATTGAACCGGAATACTGAGAGATGCTTTTACTGCCATTGGAATTCTGTTAAGAAATTTGTGTGATCTCCAATCCGCTTTTCTATTTGAACAATGACACTTAATTGATATTTTTTACGCAATAAGAACAGGGAAGAATCAAACACTTAAATCAGGTTCAGTCATGTACAAAAAGATCAATACACGGGGTTTTGCAATATTAGGCGTAGCTTTTTTAATCACAATGTTCACGTTGGTTTCGTGCAGCCAGGTGCGAGAAGCGGCATACAGGGGTGCAACGAGTGCTGTAAGCGAGAAGGTTGAACAGGAAGTATATCGGGGAGTAAGCAGTATGCTGGCCGGATATTCAAGCGCTATGCTTTACCAGCTTGCCTATACGCAGGCATTTCTTGTTGGCGGATATGGCATTGGTATGGAAGATTTTGAGGAGGGCCAGGGATCCACCTGGAGAATTGAGGCTGGCGACAATGAGAATAGGTCAAGCTTTACTACGGAACGCGCACTTTTAAAGAAAGAGAGTGATGGTTCAAGCTGGTGGTATCTGCGGTACGAGCCGGAAGATCAGGATGCCATTGAGTATGAAATCAAGATGAGCCGCTCTATGTCTCCAATGGAGATGTATATGAAACATCCGGAAACAGGGGAGGTGGACCATCATGTGTTCGACGATGGCAGCCGGGATTATGACGAAGAGATGAGTGAACTGGAAGAGGATGGCTTCCGTACGGCCTACTACAACCTTGATGACTGGGAAGAGTATCGTGAGGGGACTGAAAATATTCGCATAGGGGGAAACAGTTTCCTGGCTACGATCTTGTTTTATCAGGGTACAGAAGAAGAAGGTGATGAAGATATCGAAATGCGATGGTGGGTGACCGAAGAGGTTCCCGGTCAGCTTGTGCGATATGAAATGAGAGATAAAAAAGATGGCGGCGGCGCATTTGGTGAGATGACCGACCTTCGGGATGGATACACTCCAAAGTTTGCCAGTTTTTAGATTGGTGTAGTGTCAAGAAATGCCTGTCAGTTGTGTAAAGACCTGACAGCATTCCCGTGCTTTTCGGGTTTCTGTCAGCGTCGGATAAAGGTGACAGTATAAAAGTCCCCTTCCCGAAGTTTCGGGATTTCGAAAAGCACTCAACTCGAGAGGGCTCATTTTTTGAACCCGCCAACTGGCGGGAATTTAGGGGTGTGTCCCTGAAGGCAAAAATCGTTGGTTATAGCCCAAAAACAGCATTTATAGAAAACTGTCAACGAATTACGTGACATCTACAACTGGTGGCGCAATGCGGTGCTTCTTCCACATGGAGTCGAGCTCATCTTTTGAACGCGCAGCGAAATCTACTTGTTCCTTAATCTATCTTAAACAACGGCTTAACACGCCCCTTCCTATACCAAGGAGATGTCTCGATTACGCCCCGTCAGAAATGCACTGACGGATCTTCACTCGACAAGACAAGGTCCTTTTTTGGGGGGAGGGGCGGGCATCCGGTCACGGAGTAAAGCGACGCTCCTACTGCCCGCCAATTTGAAATTTTTAAAAATGTGTCCGCACGATTGGACGCCATCAGCTTAAAGCAAAGAGTGAATTAATTGAGAGCAACCAACTAGCAGTTTACATTTTTGGACCTCTATTTGAACTTTGGATTCGGTTGTGAATTGTCATACTTTTTATATGTATAAAACATGTTCAAAAAGTATGAATCAGCCAATCAAAGGGCGGGGAGCCGCTCAAAATCCCAAAAGCCGGTTTCTTGAAATGGAACTGGAGTATGACCGGGACGAACAAACCGGACAACTGAACAGGCCCAAAACCACGCTGCTGAAGGACCACACCTCAAAAATTATCTCCACCAATAACAGTCCCGATATTGGGTTTGATGTGAGCGTTAACCCCTATCGGGGATGCGAGCACGGTTGCGTTTACTGTTATGCACGCCCCACTCATGAGTTTCTTGGAATGAGTGCCGGACTGGATTTTGAATCAAAAATTGTGGTGAAATATGATGCGCCGGAGCTACTCAGAAAAACACTGGCGGGCAAAAACTGGAAGCCGCAAACCCTGGTGATGAGCGGGGTAACCGATCCCTATCAGCCCATTGAAAAGAAGCTTCAGATCACACGGCGCTGTATTGAGGTTCTGGCTGAGTGTTATCATCCGCTCGTCATTATAACCAAGAATTATATGGTAACCCGCGACATTGATCTCTTGTCCCGGCTGGCAGAAAAAGGAGCTGCAAAGGTCGTGCTCTCCATTACCTCTCTCGACAAATCCATCACCGATACGATGGAGCCCCGGACATCCCGTCCCAAAAAGCGCCTTCAGGCGGTTAGAGAGCTCACAGAGGCCGGTATCCCCGTTCATGTGAACATAGCACCACTTATCCCCGGTTTAACCGATGATGAGATTGTGCCCATTATGGAAGCTTCGGCAGAGGCAGGCGCTGTATCTGTGAGCTGCAATATTGTTAGGCTGCCCTATGGAGTGAAAGATCTGTTTATAAAGTGGCTCGAAGATCATCATCCCAACAGAAAGGAGAAAGTGATTAATAAAATTAAAAGCCTGCGGGACGGAAAGCTGAACCGGTCGGAGTTTGGGGAGCGCTTTCGTGGAAAAGGACCATATGCTGATCAAATACGTCAATTGACTGAGATACACTCCAAAAGGCTTGGTTTGAATCAGGAAAAAACCCCGCTGAGTATCGAACATTTCAAAAGGCCGCAAACGGATCAGCTAAATCTTTTCTGATTACTTACCGGGTGCAGGTGACAAGCCTTAAAAGAATCCGGACTTAAAATTCAATATCTTTTGTTAATAGATGTAGTTATAGAACAGAGAAACCTTATTTATTAGTAAACAAATCAATACTGAAACAATGGCAGCTAACTCAACAATGCTCGAACTCGGCACTGAAGCTCCGCACTTTTCACTGAAAGATGTTGTGTCGGGGAAAGTCTATTCACCGAAAGGTTTTAAGGGGAACAAGGCTTTTTTAGTGATGTTTATTTGTAATCACTGTCCCTATGTGAAGTTGATTAAAGAGGCATTGGTCGAATATGCAGCAGACTATATGCCCAGGGGAGTGGGGATTGTAGCGATCAGCTCAAATGATGTGGAGAACTATCCCGACGACAGCCCCGACAAGATGAGGAAGGATGCTGAGGAGTTTGGTTACCCGTTCCCTTATCTATATGATGAAACCCAGGAGGTTGCAAAAGCATACATGGCTGCGTGTACTCCCGATTTCTTTCTGTTTGATGAGAATCATAAACTCGTTTACCGGGGACAATTTGATGACTCTCGCCCAAAAAACGGAATCGAACCGACCGGTAAAGACCTCAGAGAAGCAACAGATAGAGTTTTGAAAGGGGAGAAGGTGACTGAAGAGCAGAAGCCGAGTATCGGATGCAATATCAAGTGGAAAAAAGGAAATGAACCCGATTATCATAGTTAATTATGGTTGATGTAAAAATTACCGATCTGCGAAGAAAGTACACCCGCAGTGGTCTGGTGGATGAAAATTTGCCCGAGAATCCGATGAAGCTCTTTAATCAGTGGTTCAAGGAGGCGCTTCATTCAGAAGTGATAGAACCAAACGCAATGGCGCTTGCAACGGTAAGCGGTGCAGGAAGCCCTAATGTCCGGATGGTTCTGCTGAAAGGAATTGATGACAACTCCATCAATTTTTATACGAATTACAATAGCCGGAAAGGACAGGATTTGGCCGCAAATCCATTCTGTTCATGCACGTTCTGGTGGGCAGAGTTGGAGCGTCAGGTGCGTCTTTCAGGCACGGTGGAGAAATTGCCGGAATCGGTAAGTGAAAACTATTTTCAATCCCGACCAAGAGAGAGCCAAATCGGTGCATGGGCTTCAGATCAGAGTAAACCTGTAGCAGACCGCGAAGAGCTCGAAAGGAAGTTTTCAGAAATCGAATCGAGATTTAAAGATCAGGAGATACCCAAACCTATTGGTTGGGGTGGATTCAAAATCACTGTTCAGGAGATGGAGTTTTGGCAGGGCCGCCCGGGCCGGCTTCACGACCGGATATACTATATCCATTCATCCGGTAAATGGAACCGTCAAAGGCTTGCTCCATAACAGTTTCTTATTCGTATATTCCACACCTTTTTAAAAGGGGACAGGAATTAGAATAGCCTTTCAAACCGGCTGAATCATCTTAAGATCATCGATGGCAAAGAATAAACTTCAGAAGTTCGAAGATATAGCAAATTTTTTAAATGTTTTTGAGTACACGGATTTTGAAGACAAACCCATGCCAAAAGGGAAGTGGCACGCGGAGGTTTTTGATAATGCGAACCCCATTGTATTGGAACTGGCATGTGGAAAAGGTGAGTATACGGTAAACCTGGCCCGCAAATTCCCGGAAAAAAACTTTATAGGCATCGACAAGAAGGGGTGGCGTCTGTGGAGCGGTGCCAAAACAGCAATCGAAGAACCTCTATCTGATGTTCGTTTTATACGAATGTTTATCGACCACCTTGAACAGTACTTTGCTCCCGGAGAGGTAGCTGAAATCTGGATTGTATTTCCCGATCCATTCCTGAGGGGGTCGAGAGAGTCAAATCGGTTGACGGCTCCAAAATTTCTGAAGATCTATAAAAATATCTTAATTCCCGGTGCAACAATTCATCTGAAAACAGACTCTCCTGAGCTCTTTCAATACACACTTGAAACCATCGAATCTGAAAACTGCGAAATAACAGACAGGGTTGATGATGTCTATCTTGAACGCCCCGACGATGAGCTGCTCACCATCAAAACCTATTACGAGGAGATGCATCTCGAAGACAGACGAACGATCAAGTATATTTCCTTTCGCCTTTAGAAAAGAAAGTAGGCAGTTGGCAACTTTGTTTGTAGAATCGTAGAACTGCTACCCGCGGTCGCAGTCCCGACCCATCGGGATAGAATCATAGAATTCATCGCATAGTGATCCCTTCGGGGCAAATAACAAGCATCAAATTCCAAACGCCACTTTCCCCGATTACTTGCCTATATTTTATACTCAGGCTACGTTTGGAATTTGTTAATTGGAATTTGTGATTTAAAGGTGCCAACTGCCAACTGCGCTCCCGATGGGTCGGGATGTCGCTAGCGCGCCACCTGCACCTTGAACCTTGAACCTTTCTCACTTGCCTATTGACATTCAACACAATTTTGATAAATTAAGAGTGTTTACTTAACAGTGTTAACCTTGTTTTAATATGTCCCTGCGAGAAGAAATAATAGATGTAAGTAAAGAGCTGTTGTTAAAAGACGGTTTTAATAAAATTTCTATGAGAAAAATTGCCAAACGCGTAAATGTTACGGCAACGAGTATCTATCTCCACTTTAAAAACAAGGACGACCTGTTACTCGCTCTGATTGAAGAGAGTATCCAAAACCTGAATAATGCCCTGATGAAAGCGATGAATTCATCGCTGGACCCGATTCAGCAGCTCGAGAAACTTGCTGAGGCGTATATTCAGTATGCGCTTGAAAACCCACAAGAGTATGAAATTATCTATATGGTTCGTCCGGAAGAGATGCCCAAATATCCTAAAGTGAAGTTTCAGGAAGTGAGGCAGACCTACGAATTACTGTCAGGAATTATTCAGGACGGAAAAGAGAAGGAGCTGTTTGATGTAGACAACCCGCTAATTAGCGCCTATACCCTGTGGGCACAAATCCACGGGGTTGTAACTGTGGTGCTTAATAAACGCCTGGATACAAGAATTCCAAGAGATTCTTTCCTGGACCAGGCTATAGATCACATTATCCAGGGATTCGTAATTCAAAAAACACCGGCTTAACGGAATACTACTATGGAAACACTTATTGAACAATTCGGATTTTTAAATGGAATGGAAACCTGGGCAGTTTGGACCGGTATCGTTCTCGTCTTTCTGGCCCTGGGGTTTAAAGGTGCAGCCTTATGGATCTGGGCTGTTTTGGGTTTTATTGCAATCATCGGGCTTGGAGCACCGGTGTGGCTGATAACCGTCTATGCGGCTTTGGCATTGATTTTCAACATCAAGATGATCAGGCGAGCACTGCTATCCGGGCCCATCATGAAAATACTTGATGCACTGAAGATATTGCCGGCAATATCTGAAACTGAACAAACCGCTATTGATGCCGGCACGGTTTGGGTGGAAGGCGAACTCTTTTCAGGCAAACCCGATTTAAAGAGATTAAACAGTGAAAAATATCCCGAGCTCACCGAGAAGGAGAGAGCATTCCTGGACGGGCCTGTTGAAGAGTTATGCTCAATGGTGTCGGACTGGGAGGTTTTCCAGAACAAGGGATTTGATGATAAGACCTGGGAATTTCTGAAAAAAGAGAAGTTTTTCGGACTCATCATTCCGGAGGAGTACGGTGGTTTCGGGTTTTCCGCGAATGCACACAGTTTGATCGTTGGGAAATTAGCCTCCCGTTGCGGTCCACTTGCCACAACCGTAATGGTGCCAAACTCATTGGGCCCTGCCGAGCTGTTGATGCACTACGGCACACAAAAACAAAAAGACCACTACCTGCCGCGCCTGGCAAGGGGCGAAGAGATGCCCTGCTTTGCACTTACTGAACCCAATGCAGGATCGGATGCGGGTGCAATGCAGAGCACCGGAGAAGTTTTTAAAGGCGATGACGGTGAACTCTATCTGAAACTCAACTGGGACAAGCGATATATTACACTGGCAGCCATATCTACGGTAATAGGCCTGGCTTTTAAGATGCGTGATCCCGACAACCTTCTCGGGAAGGGCGAAGACCTTGGCATTACCGCAGCACTGGTTCCAAGTGATACTGAAGGCGTAGATATTAGCAAGCGGCACGATCCGCTCGGTGTACCATTTTATAACTGCCCAACAATGGGCAAAGACGTAATTGTTTCGATTGATGCAATTATTGGTGGGGCAGACGGTGCCGGTAACGGCTGGAGAATGCTGATGGAGTCTCTTGCAGTTGGCAGGGGTATCTCACTGCCGGCTCAGGCCATTGGCGGCGCCAAAACGGCAACCCGGGCCATTGGTGCATACGCTGCAATTCGCAAGCAGTTCGGCCTGAATATCGGAAAATTTGAAGGCATTGAAGAGCCCATGGCACGAATCGGCGGTTACACCTACCTGATGGATGCAGCCCGTGGATACATTTGCGGTGCACTTGATGGCGGGGAGAAACCTGCCGTGATAACAGCCATTGCGAAGTACAATTTTACAGAACTTGGCCGGGAAGTCATCAACGACTCAATGGATATTACCGGGGGCGCAGGTATATCGCGCGGGCCGCGCAACCTGTTTGCACACTCCTACATCGCAATGCCCATTGCCATTACGGTTGAAGGAGCTAATATTCTTACACGGACGCTCATGATCTTCGGCCAGGGCGCAATTCGCAGCCACCCTTATGCTTTGAAGGAGATCGAAGCGTTAATGAATAAAGATGTGAAGAAGTTTGACGATGCATTCTGGAAGCATATTGGCCATGTAGTGCAGAACAGTATCCGCTCGCTTTTACTGAGCTTTACCCGTGGCAGGTTGGTAAGCTCGCCGGTTAGCGGGCCTGCTGCCAGGTACTATAAAAAACTGGCATGGGCTTCTGCTTCGTTTGCATTCATGTCGGATATTGCACTCGGATCGTATGGCGGGGCTCTTAAGATGAAGGAGAAACTTGCCGGGCGATACGCCGACATTTTGAGCTGGATGTTCCTTGCAACGGCAACACTTCGCCGCTATGAGGCTGAAGGACAGAAGAAGGAAGACCGTGAGTATTTTGAATGGGCAATGCAGCACTCCTTCTACAGAATCCAAACAGCATTTGATGAGATCTACTCTGAAATAAGAGTTCCGGGATTGAGCTGGTTCTTCAGGGGGCCTGTTGCGCTCTGGTCCAGGATGAATAGAATTGGCAAGAAACCCTCCGATGAAATCGGCCAGCGTCTGGCTCAGGCCATGCAAACGCGGGGTGAGCAGCGCGACCGGATCACGAAAGATATCTATCTGCCAACCGATAAGAACGAAGCACTTGGCCGCTATGAGCACGCCATGAAGCTGATCGAGGAGTCATTTCCGGTTTACAAAAAACTATACAAAGCCACTAAGGCCAGGGAAATTCAAAAAGATCATGTACTTAAACAGGTTGAGCCCGCTCTGGAAAAAGGGATAATCACTAAAGAGGAGGCAGAGATCGTGAAGAGAACAGAGGAGGCGCGATTTGATGCAATCACAGTCGATGATTTTACCCTTGAAGAGTACAATAAGGGCAGGGCTTCGGCTCCTGTATCGGAGGGCTTAAAAAATCCGGCCGATAAAACGGTTTTAATTTGATCATCAGATGAACCTTCAAGTGCCCAAAAGGCCTTGAAGGGCTTGCATGACAAATGATTTTGATCTTTTCAAGGAGTTTTGATTCTCCGCTGAATTGAATCATTGCAAAAAGAGAGTTGAACCCGTATCTTTAAAGCTATTAAAGATTCAATCAATGCCAGAATAATGAAAAAAGGAATTCATCCCGACTACAAAGAAGTTACTGTTATATTGAGCGATGGTTCAGAGTTGAAAACCAGAAGCACAATTGATACCAAAGATGGTGTCTATAAAAGTGAGGTAGATTCTAAGAACCACCCGTTTTATAACAAAGATCAAAAAATTCAGAAGAAAGCCGGCCGTATCGATCGATTCAACAAACGATACAAAAAGTAAGCTCTCTTACAAGAAATCAAAGGGTGTAATGGAGATCATTACATCCTTTTTTTATTTATAGCATATGGATATCGAACAATTTACGGTTGGGCCATTCGCTGAGAATACCTATCTCATCTCAGAAGGTTCTCAATCAATGCTGATAGACCCCGGTTTTCACAGTCCTCGTGAGTTTCAGGTATTTCAGGACGAGCTTGCGGAAGCCGAATCTGAACTGATTGCTGTATGTTTGACACACGCCCATGTAGATCATCTGCTAGGGCTTGATAAGGTCTTGAAAGAATATGAAGTACCGGTCTACCTGAATCACACAGATCTGTTTCTATGGGAGAATTTTGCAGAACAGGCAAAACGATTTGGGTTCCATACCGCCGATTTTGATTTCACACCGGAACCCCTTCCGGAACAGAGTGCATTTCAAATTGGCCCGTTTACCTTTGATGTGCTTTTTACCCCGGGCCACTCCCCCGATCATGTCTCACTATACTTTGCCGGGCACGACCTGGTTATTGCCGGAGACGTACTGTTCAGGGAGAGTATCGGGCGCACAGATCTGTATAAGGGAGATTTTGAACTGTTAACTCGATCTATCAGGCAGAAACTGTACACGCTGCCTGATCATACAAAAGTATTTCCCGGCCACGGCCCCTCTACCACTATTGGCCATGAGAAGAGAATGAATGCTTTTGTAAAAGAAGGGTAGTGTAGTGTCAACCCTGGTCTGTCAGTTTTGTAAAGACCTGCCCCGTCGGGATTCCTTCGGAAACAGCATTCCCGGTGCTTTTCCGGGCTTCTGTGAGCGTCGGTAACTTAGGAAAAAGTTGCACAAAGGAGTTTTTTCGCACAAAATCCAACGCTGTTCCCCAAGGGATCCCTTCGGGGCAGATCCGCCAGTAG
>REDT01000137.1 GCA_007693295.1 Balneolaceae bacterium | reverse complement strand
CCCGTGATCGGATGAGTCTGAGTCCATATCTGCGTCTACAACCACTGCCGGCAACGTCATGGCCAACAATCCATATCCTAAAATTCATCGGATGACGGGAAGTCCCCTCCTTTCCAAGGAGGGGAGAAACTTTGTTTCGACTTATCACCGAACAATTTACACTTGGCATAACACTAGCTCTTTCAAACTTTTTTTATAGGAAAAAAACGTACCTTTTGTCTTATGAGTAAAAAAGGCCGCGTTATACAATCTACCGGAAAATGGTACAAGGTATCCCTGAATGGAGAGGTAATCGATTGCCGTTTGCCCGGTAAGTTTCGACTGGAAAAAAAAGAGGTTACAAACCCGGTTGCCGTGGGCGATATTGTTGATGTTGTTATCGGCAGCGATGGAACCGGCAGTATTGAAACTATTCATGAAAGAGAAAATTATATCCCAAGACAGGCTACTCATGGCCGCCGGGGAGAACAGATCCTGGTTGCCAATATCGATCTGGCCTGGGTGGTTCAATCTGTAAGACAGCCTAAGATCAACCTGGGCTTTATTGACCGTTTCCTGGTCACCTGCGAAGCGTATGAAATACCGGCAGGAATCATTTTCAATAAGATGGATCTTGCCATGGGTAACGACCTCGAATTTGTTGAGGATGTAAGCGAGCTATATCGTGGGCTTGGATACAAAACTGTTACTACGTCCATTAAAGATCCGGCCATGCTGAAGGAGCTCAAAGAACATGTAAAAGGGATCACATCGGTTTTTATTGGCCCCTCCGGTGCCGGGAAAACCAGTATCCTGAATGAAATCGAGCCCGGAATAGATCTCAGGGTCGGCGAGATATCGTCCTATTCGCAAAAAGGAAAGCACACCACTACATTTGCCCAGCTGATTCCGCTTAAAGATAGCGGCTATATTGTGGACACACCCGGCATCCGGGAACTTGGCCTGGTTCAGATCGAAAAAAGTGAACTCTCCCTATACTTCCCCGAAATGCTCGAACCCCGGCAGAACTGTAAATTCTACAACTGCACCCACTATCATGAACCCGGATGCGGTGTAATTGAAGCTTACGAACAGGGTGAGATTGACCCCGACCGGTATAACTCCTATCTGAATATTCTTGAATCACTGGATTAGATTTAATCATTAAGAGCTTAAGGTTTAAGCATTTATCTTGGCTTTGATTTGCTGATCTGCTTTTAGATCCCGTGGGAACCAGTCGGCACTCTTCTCCGCCGCTTGCATTTCTCGCCTGCCTGCGCTATCGTAGTCCTGCAGAACAAAACTCACCTATCTAACCCAAACATCATGAGCCTGAACCGATTGTTATGGACGGCCGGAATAGTAATTCTGAGCCTTATTTTTACTGCCTGTGGAAACAACGGATCACCAGATCTGATTCTCCACAACGGAACAATAATTACCATGGACGAAAACCGGCCCGAAGTGGGCGCTGTAGCCGTGCTGGACGACCGAATTGTGGCAGTAGGCAACGCCGAAAATATTCTGGCAATGGCCGGAAGTGCAACAACTGTAATCGATCTTGAGGGCCGTTTTGTGAGCCCCGGTTTTATAGAAGGCCATGCCCACTTTACCGGTGTAGGCGTACTCCGAATGCAGCTTGATCTTTTGGGTATCGAAAGCTGGCAGGAAATTGTAGCTATGGTGGAACAGGCCGTGGCCGAAGCCGAAGACGGAGACCTTATTTTAGGTCGCGGCTGGCATCAGAACGACTGGACGATTGAGCCAGAGCGGATGGTAGGCGACCTGCCTCACCATGAGCAGCTTAGCGCAGTTTCTCCAAATAACCCGGTCATTCTTACTCATGCCAGCGGTCATATGCGGTTTGCTAACGCCTATGCTATGGAAATGGCCGGCGTAGATAACGATACCGAAAACCCGCGCGGTGGCGAGATTGTGCGGGATGAAACCGGTGCAGCTGCCGGTGCGTTTCGTCAGCGAGCGAGCGATTTGCTTCAAAGTGTGGGAAGAAGCTGGAGCCCGGATTTGGCCCAAGTGATGCGCAACGCCAACGAAGAGTCACTCCGATACGGTATCACAACATTCGGTGATGCCGGCACGTCCGTTTCGCTGATTGAGCAGATGATTGAGGTGCATCAGTCGAATCCGCTATCCGTACGTCTTCATCTGATGGTACGTAGCTCAAATGAGAACCTGCGCGACGGACTGCCCCGTATAGCCGGCAAAATTGAGAATGATCCGTACTTCACCGTCAGCGGTATCAAAAAAGCAATCGACGGTGCACTGGGTACGCACGGTGCATGGATGGTTGACCCATACACTGACCGTCCGGAAACATCCGGTTTTAATACTACACCGCTCGAAGAAATCTATGAGGCCGGCGAGCTTTCACTGGAGCATAATCTTCAGATGGCGGTGCATGCCATTGGCGACCGCGGCAACCGTGAGACCATGGATCTGTACGAAGCCATCTGGGAAGCCCACGATGTTGACGGCACGGCTTTGCGCTGGAGAATTGAGCACGCCCAGAATCTGCACCCCGACGATATACCGCGCCTGAGCGAACTGGGCCTGATTGCCTCTATGCAGGGTGTGCACGCCACATCAGACGGGCCATGGGTTCCACAGCGCATAGGTGAAGAGCGGTCGCGCCAAAGTGCTTACGTTTGGCGCAGCCTGCTCGATGAGGGCACCATTATTATCAACGGCACGGATGCGCCGGTAGAGCGCCTTGATCCGCTTCCGAGTTTTTACGGTTCTGTAACACGCGAAATGAGAAACGGCGAGCAGTTTTTCCCCGAGCAGTCTATGTCCCGCGTGGAGGCCCTGAGAAGCTTCACCATCGATGGCGCTTATGGCATTTTCCGCGAGCACGACCTGGGATCGATTGAAGTCGGCAAACTCGCCGATTTTACCATCTTCGACCGCAATCTGCTAACTGTTTCGGATGATGAGCTTCGTGATGCTAAAGTAACCCATACCATTGTTGGCGGCAGGGTGGTTTATACCAGTGATGATGAATAACGAAAATTGATCCCACCAATTCACCATTCAAAATTTTGCATTCTATGACATTAAACCAGGCATGAACCTTACTTCCACGAAATGCTTGAACCCTGCAGAACTGTAAATTTTACAACTGCACCCACTATCATGAACCCGGATGCGGTGTGATACAAACTTATGAGCAGGGTGAGATTGACCCCGACCGGCATAACTCCTATCTGAATATTCTTGAATCACTGGATTAGATTTAATCATTAAGAATGTAACGTTTAAGCATTTATCTTGTCTTTACTTTGATTTACTGAGCTGCATCCAGCCGGAACAAAAGCTTCTATTTATAGCTTAGACTGCGACAGTAACTATGTAAAATTTCTTTATCAATCATCTACACTATTTCTTAATTCCAAGGCCATGACTACACTACTGCGAATAAAAAAACTCACCCTGTTTCTTACCTCATTTATATTGATCTCCTTAACCGGAATGAACAGTGCAAAAGCACAGTTTGACGGATCGGGCGATATATTACTATCGGGCGTAAATGATGCCAACCTGCTTCTAAAAGAATATCTACGCCCCTTCGGAAATGGTTTTGGAGCAGATTTGAACTCCGGCTGGGTTAACAGCGCCCGGCCATACAGAACCCTTGGTTTTGATTTGAGGGTAAGCGTTGCAGGTGCATACGTTCCGGTTGGTGACAGAAGTTTTCTTGTCGACAATCTGGATTTTGAAAACCTGCAGCGCGTTGATGGTCCGGCAGAATCTCAAACGTCTTTCGGAGATAATGTTCCGGGTTCTGTAATGGGTGTATTTGCCAATAATCCAATTAGCAACTTCCCGCAGGAGGTTACACGGTTTACCATGCCACAGGGGTCCGGCTACCCTTATGTGCCTGCGCCGATGCTGCAGCTTACAGTTGGTGCCATTAAAGATACCGACGTCTCTCTGCGTTACTCTCCCACCGTTACAATGGACGATTTCAGCGTAAGCCTTTTTGGGGTAGGTGTTAAACATGGCCTTAATCAGTGGCTGCCGGGCGGGGCGCTTCTCCCTGTTGATCTCTCCGTACAGGTAGGTTATACTAAACTCTCTTCTAATTTTGGCCTGGAGCTCCGGCCTGAAGAAGGTGAAGATATTTACAATCCATTCAGCGGTACTCCATCACTTTGGGATGATCAGAAAATCGATTTTGAGGCTACAGGCTTCACAGGCAATCTTCTGGTTGGAAAAAACTTTCCGATGCTTGCCGTTTTTGGAGGCGTAGGCTTTCAAACATCAAAAGTAAGCTTTCTTTCGCCGGGCTCATATCCGATAACCGGTTTCAATCCCGACTTTGATTTTATGGATCAGAGTGAAGAGACCAGGCAGCGAATTATTGAGCAAATTGATGATCCGATAGACGTAAGCTTCAATGCCGAAAACACCGTACACGCACTCGCCGGGTTCCGGGTCAGACTTGGCTTCGTAGCTCTGTCAGGATCCTATACCCTCTCCAACTATCCTGTTTACAATTTGGGCGTAGGGATCAGTTTCAGGTAGAGCAGTTATTATCTTATTAAAGAGAAATTAAAAAGCCACGTAAAAAGCGTGGCTTTTTTTATATAGATGTGAGTTTGAGATAGTGTTGCCCGCTATTTAGGCAACACCATTTAAAAGGTGACAGTTTTTTATAAATGCAGTTTTTGTGCTACAATCAACGATTTCCCCACCACGAATACACCCCAAAATTCCCGCCAGTTGGCGGGTTCAAAAAATAAGCCCTCTTGCCATAGGCATCCCTACAGAACGCGCAGCGTTATACTTAACGTGCGAAGCACACTCAACAGGGTATCGCCTCTGCCCTATTCTAAGGGAGACAATCCTATACTAGCTTTAATCTCGAACCCAGCTTCTCATTAATTAATGAGCTTCCAGCCAGTTGTTGGCCAGGCCCATCTCTACATCAAGGGGCACATCCAGCTCGAAGGCCTCCTGCATGAACTCTTTTATTTTTTGAGGAATGATTTCGGCTTCATCTTCAGCTATCTCAAATATCAGCTCATCATGAACCTGCAGCAGCATTCTGGATTTCAGGTTTTGATCCGCCAGGTAATCATGAATGTCTATCATCGCCAGTTTAATGATATCGGCAGCTGTACCCTGAATAGGCATGTTAATGGCCATTCTCTCGGCAAACCCTCTCACGTTCCAGTTGCGGGAATTGATGTCAGGGATATAGCGTCGGCGGCCCATTAAGGTTGAAACGTAGCCGTTCTCTTTGGCAAACTTAATGGTTTCATCAATGTAGGTTTTAATGCCGGGAAAGCGCTCAAAGTACTGATCAATCATCTCTTTCCCTTCTGTGTTGCTGATTCCCAGCCTTGACGCTAAGCCATAGGCGCTCACGCCGTAGGGAATCCCGAAGTTTACCTCTTTTGCTTTTCGCCTGTGGTTGGGGGTAACATCATCAAGCGAGGTCAGGTCAAAGATCTCTTTAGCCGTACGGGCATGAATATCTTCTCCGTCTTTAAAGGCCTTGATCATATTTTCATCCCCCGAAATAGATGCGATAACCCGAAGTTCAACCTGTGAGTAATCGGCCGCCAGCATTTTGTAACCCTGCTCCGGTACAAATGCCTTACGGATCTCTCTTCCACGTTTTGTGCGAATGGGAATATTCTGAAGATTCGGATTGGATGAAGAGAGTCGTCCTGTTGCCGCAACGGTTTGATTAAAATCGGTGTGAATTCGTCCTGTTTCGGGATTCAAAAGTTTAGGAAGTGCATCCACATATGTAGAGCGGAGTTTACTAAGGCTTCTGTAATCCAAAACCAGTGCAGGCACCTCATGTTCATTGGCCAGCCCCGAAAGAACATCTTCTGAGGTGGAATACTGCCCCGTTTTGGTCTTTTTCCCTGCCGGTATCTCCATCTTCTCAAAAAGCACCTTGCCCAGCTGCTGGGGTGAATTGAGATTAAACTCCTCCCCGGTCTTTTCAAAAATCGTTTTCTCCATCTTCTCAAGATCATGGGTCAGCTCTTCAGAAAACTTCTTCAGCATATCGGTATCGATTTTAATACCTATTCGCTCCATATCGGCCAGCACCGTAATTAACGGGAACTCCAGCCGTCCGGCAAAATCCAAAAGCTCATCCTCTTTCAGCTTTTCAAGCAGCACTTCAAAAAGCCGGTAGGTTACATCGGCATCTTCACAGGCGTAGTTAACAATCTCTGCGTAGGGAATATCAGCCATCGATTTCTGGCCTTTACCCTTGCCGATCAGATTTTGGATCGGAATGGGTTCATAGTTCAGATACTTTTTAGAGAGCGAATCCATCTTCAACCGCTGATTGGCATCCAGAAGGTAACCGGCCACCATGGTATCAAAAACGGGGCCTTTCAGTTCAAACCCTGCACGTTTCAGAACCAGGTAGTCGAACTTATAGTTGTGCGCAATTTTTCGCGATTCCTCATTTTCAAACAGGGGTGCCAGCAGTGTTTTCACGCGTTCCTGGGGCAGTGCATCCTCAACGTTTACGGGTATGTACCAGGCAAACTCTGCCTTCGCTGAGAGTGATATACCAACCAGCATGGCCAGGATCGGATCAGAACTGTCGGTCTCCGTATCAAAGCAGAGATCTTTTGCATTCGACAGCTGTGCTACAACCTCGATGATCTCATCCTCAGTAACGGCAAGCTGATATGAAACGGCCTCCTCTTTAAAAGAGTCAGAATTGGTATCCGTTTCATCATATTCATCACTATTTGCGCCGAAGAGCTGGCCCTGCCCTCCCGGCTCTTCTCCAAGGTATTTACGGGTTAATGTTCTAAACTCCATTCTTTTAAAAAACAGGCCCAACTCTTTCTTATCCGGCCCGTCCCATCCAAGCTCTTCCCAGGGCTCAACATCCGGCACATCCGTTTTGATGGTCACCATGGCCTTGGCGTGCAGAGCCTGCTCACTGTTTTCTGTGAGACCTTCGCGATATCGTTTTGACTTCATATCGGGAGCTTTCTCTATCGCATTTTCAAGAGAGCCATACTCATTGATCAGTTTTGGAGCTCCCTTTTTACCAATACCCGGCACGCCCGGGATGTTGTCGGAGGTATCCCCAATAATCGCCAATACATCAATCACCTGTTCCGGGTAGACGCCGAAATAGCTCTTAACCCCTTCCCTGTCGATAGTGATGAACCCGCCATTTTTGTTGTCGGGTTTAATCATCGTGATATGATCGTCTACCAGCTGCATAAAATCCTTATCCGGGGTAACCAGAAATACGTTTACATCATCTGCTATCGCATTAAAGGCGATGGTTCCAATGATGTCATCAGCTTCGTAGCCGTCCTGCTCAATATTTACAATTCCGAACTTTTCGATCATCTCTTTCATAAGCGGAATGCCGATCTTCAACTCTTCAGGCTGAGGAGGGCGGTTTGCCTTGTAATCTTCATCAAGATCATGACGGAAAGTGGGCGCATGAGTATCCCATGCTACCGCAATATGCGTGGGTTTCTCCTCTTCAAGCAGTTTTATAAGAGTATTGGCAAACCCAAGAACCGCTCCTGTTGGAATTCCCTCAGCGTTTTTCAACCTGCTGTTGATAAATGCAAAATGAGCACGATAGGCAAGGGCCATTCCGTCGAGGAGGTAAAGCTTTTTCTTTTTCATATTCTTAGTCTTGAGTCCTGAGTCCTGAGTCTTGAGAATCTCACGACTCAAGACTCACGACTAATTATTAATTTTCCAGTTCTTTCAATTTTCGGATCTCTTCCGGCCATCGATCCAAATTCGGGGTTTCCAGTATCAGGGGTATTCCATCAAAGCGTTCATCTTTCATAATCAGCTCGAAAGGTGTCCAGCCGATAAATCCGTCTCCCAAACTGTCGTGCCTGTCTACTTTGGTGCCCAGCTCTTTTTTCGAGTCATTAAGGTGCATTGCCAGTAATTTGTCGAAACCTATAATCTGCTCAAACTGTCTGAACGTATCGGTAAACCCCTCCTCTGTTGAAAGGTCATACCCGGCAACAAAAGCGTGGGCAGTATCGATGCATACACCCACCCTCTCCTTGTCTTCCACCTGATCCATGATCTCAGCGAGATGTTCGAACCGAAACCCCATATTGGTGCCCTGCCCGGCTGTATTTTCGATGGCGGCTTTTACAGTTTCGGTTTTATCCAGCGCCCAATTAATTGAGTCGGCAATAATTTTTAAACACTCAGATTCACTAATCTTTTTGAGATGGCTGCCCGGATGAAAATTGAGCATTTTAATGCCCAGCTGTTCGCATCTTTGCAGTTCGTCGAGAAATGCATCCCGCGACTTTTGGAGCTTGGGCTTCTCGGGGTGACCAAGGTTAATCAGATAGCTGTCGTGCGGAATAATGGCATCCATGGTGAAGCCATATTTCTCACAGTTCTCCTTAAATGCTTTTATGCTCTCCTCCGTTAATGATTTTGCCGTCCACTGGCGCTGATTTTTTGTAAAAAGTGCAAAACCTGTGGCACCGATTTCATGTGCCCGAACGGGTGCATTTTCGACCCCGCCCGCGGCACTAACATGTGCTCCGATATATTTCATAAAAAGAATCCGTTTAAATCTTATTCATTTGATTGGAGAAAATACGAATGAATTCATGCAGGCCGAAATGATCTTTAAGCTTTTTTGCAGAACAGCTTATTGGAATAAACCTTTTGGAAGGAAAAGCAAGAACAGCAGATGCCGGACAAGGTTTTACGCGTGTTCTAAAACCATTGGCGCCAACAAAGGGGGCTGCATCCTTATAGAATATTATCTCTTTTTTAGTATCATGGACAAAATTTCTTAACCCTAAATCTACCATCCTTGAAAATCAGAGTCCCGCATACGCTCGTTTTACTTTTTATTTTGATGGTATTTGCCCTGGTATTGACCTGGATTATTCCATCAGGTGAATTTGAAACCGAGATCAATGAGCAGGGCATAGAAGTGGTAGTGCCCGGTTCTTTCAGTGAATATGAAGAGAAGGAACGCCTCTCTGCGCTGTCGCTTTTCACGGTTGTTCCCCGCGCGCTGGCCGATGCACAGGGAATCATTTTCTTTGTTCTGATCATAGGCGGTGCGCTGGCCGTAGTGCGTGAATCCGGTGCCATTGATGCTCTTTTGGGTAAAATGGTGACTAATTTTGGCCACCGGCCTTTTCTGCTGCTTTTTGCCGCCATGTTTGCCTTTGCTGCTGCTTCTGCAACATTGGGCATGGCTGAGGAGTACATTCCTTTCGCTATCATCTTGATCTCCGTCTGCGTAGCCCTCAAACTCGATTCGGTGACCGCTATCGGGACCATGGTAATTGGATATGGCATCGGTTACGGGATTGCACTGATGAACCCTTTTACCCTTCTCATTGCCCAGGATATCGCCGGCCTTCAGCCCACCTCCGGCATGGGCTACCGGGCAATTGTTGCCGTGCCGCTATTGGCGGTCGGTTTTCATCATGTGTGGAAATATACCCGAAGCGTTCAGCGTGATCCCAAAAACAGCCTTGTCTACGGCGTGGAAACCTCCTCTGCTGCAGAAATCAAAGAGTTTCCGGAGTTATCACGAAGGCACTCTTTTGTATTGATGGCAACCGGCCTGGTTCTTGTGGGTATGGTTGTTGGTATTTACTATTACGACTGGTATCTGGTTGAACTGGGAGCCATATTTGTAGCGCTGGCTGCGGTGGCAGGCCTTCTCTCAGGAATTGGAGTCAATCGCACGGCTACGGTTTTCGGGAATGGTGCAGCCGAACTTACCATGACTGCGCTGCTTATCGGTTTTGCCCGCTCCATTGCACTGCTTCTCGAAGATGGTGAAGTGCTGCATACCGTGGTTAATGCGCTGGCCGCACCATTGGAATCAGCCGGTGCGGAGCTTGCTGCAGTTGGAATGCTATTTATTCAAAGCATCCTCAATTTCTTCATTCCTTCCGGCAGCGGGCAGGCGTTTGTAACCATGCCCCTAATGGCCCCGATCGGCGACCTGGTTGGTGTATCCAGGCAAATAGCGGTGCTCGCTTTTCAGTTTGGTGATGGGCTCATGAATATGATCGTTCCGACAAATCCGGTGCTGATGGGTATACTTGGGCTTGCAGGCATATCCTATGATCGCTGGTTCCGCTTTATCTACCCGGTAATTCTAAAACTGCTGGCAGTCTGCTCCCTGGCACTGGTTGTGGCGGTATGGATAGGGTATTCATAACCTGAGTTCAATTCTAAAATTTCGAAACAAGTGGCTCCCCTCCTTGGAAAGCTACCGTGTGTACACATATTTTAAAAAATGCAACTTGGCGGGCAGCAGGAGCGTCGCTCTACTCCGTGACCGGATGCCCGCCGATATTCCCAAAAAATGCCTTGTCTTTTCGACCGGAGGCC
>REDT01000269.1 GCA_007693295.1 Balneolaceae bacterium | reverse complement strand
CTGATGGAGTTCTTTACGTAGTTTGATGAGGTGTTTAAGCATGCGAGTATCGAGTGTCATGTCAACGATAAATTATCGGGTGATTAGAAAAGTCCCCTCCTTTCCCACGTAGTGATCCCTACGGGGCAAGGAGGGGCTCCGAGCGC
Organism: Balneolaceae bacterium; assembly: GCA_007693295.1. GTDB lineage: Bacteria > Bacteroidota > Rhodothermia > Balneolales > Balneolaceae > Rhodohalobacter. Next base: position 10,253 of record REDT01000269.1, on the reverse strand, counting down.
AGCGATTCCCACGAAGTGATTTCCCCAAAGGGATCCGTCAGCTGACGGAAGGGGTGGTTGAAATGGATCATGTTCGTTTTTCATAAAGTTTTTTCCAGAAAAAATTCCGGTCCAACCACCCCCGGCCCCTCCTTGCGAAGGAGGGGAGAACCTATAGCTCTAAATATTACTGACAATTTACAGGTTCAGTTTCAATACTTTTCATCTCCCATTGCCCCCTTCGAGAGGTTGTGAAAAAATACTTAATCAAAGATAATGACCATTAAAACATAACTGCTAAACACGTATCAATTTATCAATAAATATTTCCGAGAATGGTTCGTGGATCGGGGTAGAGTTTTAAAGCTTTATCTCTCTCCTGCTCAGAAACTACGCCGGGCATATCGGCTTCGCCGGGATCTTTGCGGCTCAGCTGGTAGTGCAGATGCGGCGGCCAGTTGCCGTTTTCGGATTCATCACCCAGCCAACCAATGATATCGCCCGCCTGAACCACGTCTCCTGCCTTCGATCGCTCAAGGCTTTTCAGTGAGAGGTGGCCGTAAAGAGCAAAAATCTTTTCCCCATCAACTTTGTGCCTGAGCACGATTGTGCCCCCGTAATCACCCTTTTGTGCGTTATTGGCCGTATATGCAACCTCACCATCCAATACCGCATATACCGGCTCGCCGGCCGGTGCCCACACATCGATACCCATATGGATATTGCGCCGGTTTCCAAAATGTGGCGCCAGGTACATCTTGCCGCGCTTCTCGTTGTATCCGCCCACGCCCCATCCACCGCTTTCAACAAACTCTGTGATTTTCTGCGGATCATAACCGGAAGTAAATTCGAATATTTCGTACTCATCCGGTAAATCCATTACGGGATGGGACTCACCCTCCCGACGTCTCGGGACAGGCTCTGACCTCTCTTCGAACCGCCAGTGGCGGATTCGAAAAGAGGGGGAACTCCTAAAATGTTTATCAGACATAGTCATTAATCTTTCCTCAAAATTAATTCCGAAGCGGTCACTTATTAAATGCAACAGCAATTAGATATTGTTGTACGCTGGCGTGATTCACTCCGCCACTCGCTTCTCAATATAATCTGAACTCATCAACCCAAGTGCCCCCATATACTTCAGCTTGAAACGGATCATATCTCCTACCTTGTAATCTTCGGGATTCGTCCCTACATCAAGGATGAGCATATCGGAGCTGGCATCGAGGATTTTAATTTTTTCATTAACCGGAATCAGGTAGTCGGGCTGGATGTCGAGTACGCCGATGTCAATGATAGCCCGGTAGGAGGTCCTTCCGTAGTCGCCTTCTGCAATTTGCGTGGTTTTGCCCTGAGGATTTACACCCAGTTCACCCATAGGCACAAGCGGTTTCTCCGAAATCTCAATAATTTGTGTATAGAGCTCCATCACCTGATCACTCATTCCCTCAATTAGACCATTGGTGAACAGGTTCTTTCCAAAAAAGAGCGCCTCACCCACCCTGAAGTGATTCACTCCCAAGGGCAATTGGTTTCTTAACAGAAGCGGAATGGTAACCGTAGTTCCACCCGAAACCAGCGGAATTTCCTTTTTGAACCGAAGCTCAATAATCTGTTTGTAGAGCGCCAGCTGAATCAGTTTATCACCATCGGGCATTACACCGTGCAGGCAGTTCAGGTTGGTGCCCAGGCCCACTACTTCGATACCGGGCAGCTGAAATACCTTTTCATAGAAATTGAGCAGGTCTTCGCGCATCACTCCTTCGCGGAGATCTCCCATTTCGATCATAATGATAACCTTGTGTACGCGATCCTGCCGCATAGCTTCATCAGAAAGTTCATGAAGCGTGGAGAGTTCTGTATTCAGGCTGATGTCCGCGTAGCGAATCACATCAGGAATGGCATCTTTTGGCGGCGGTTTGATGTAGATCGTGATTGTATCAGGATCAATCTCCTTGATCGCCTGCAGGTTACTGATTCGTGAATCGTGCACTTCGCCAATGCCGAGATTGATTACCTCCTCCAAAAATCCTTTGCTGCCACAAAGTAACTTCGTGGTAATTCCCCACTTTACATTATTCTCTTTAAAAAGTTTGTCAAGAAATTCAAAGTTGTGTCGAAGTTCGCTGCGATAAAGTTTTACGTAAGCCATATTCTGGGTGCAGGGTACAGGGAGCAGGGTTCAGATAGTTTATATCTGTACCTTGCATCCCGTATGCCTGCTTATTTTTTTAATCTCATTTCTAAGTATTTATTGGTAAATCCGAATTTTTCATAGAGAAATTTTGCCGGATTATCGGGTTCAACATGCAAAGCGATGTCTCCTTTGGTTGCTTTAATCACATGCTCCATTAATTGTTTCCCGACACCTTTTCCTCTTGTTTTCTCGTGTACTGCAATATACACCAATATATGTTCGGGTATATACTCTCCCATATTGGTATCATTGATAATCACAACTCCGAGAATTTCATCGCCCTCGTGAGCCAGTTGTACAAACCCACCCTGGCCCGGATTGTCTCCATAGGCGTATCCGATACATTTCAGGATAGCTGACTTTTGATCGCCGTACTCGTCAAGATGCTCATAAAGAAAATCAGCAATCTGATCTCTTGTAAAGGGAACATCTCCCCCTTTATCGTTTTTAATTTGTGTGTAGGTAATATTCATAGTTCCATATTCCCGGTTCGGGGTGGTTGGTTCAAGATTATTGATCGACAGAAAGCGTCGGGTTATTGTTTTTTTTGATGTTATATGATCCCTCTTCATTGGGGCCTCTTCTGCGTTAAGAGACTCACCACAATAAACGATATCGCTGAAGCTGAAATTCCAAAAACATTGGGATCCAGATCATAAGGTAATTCAACTCCTAAATAACGCAAAGCGATTGTGGTGAATCCGCCAACAATCATAGCGGTCATGGCTCCGGCGGGTGTGCTCTTCTGCCAGAACAGGGCGCCGATTACGGGCACAAATAGGCCCGACACCATAAAGGCATAGGAGTCGAGCATAAGATCAAGTACAGTGGTCATAGCCGCTGCAAGCATTAGAGCCAGAACTCCGATTACAAGAGTAACAACCTGCGAAATTCGCACAAACAGATGACTGTTTGAATCGAACGGTGTAAATCTACCGATGATATCGGTGACTACGTTTCCTGAGGCTGCCATCAGGCAGCTATCGGCCGTTGAAAGTATTGCAGAAAAATAGGCGGCCATCATTATTCCGAGAAATCCTACGGGCAGAACTGTTCTGAGCAGCATGGGCAACCCGGTTTCGGGATCGGTATCTGAAATATCAGCTGCTCCCAGATATTCAAACATGCCCTGGTCTGCAGCAACTCTTGCAAACAGGCCGAGCAGAACTCCCAAAAAGGCCATCACCGGCCATTCAAATACACCGGCCAGGTACCAGGCCCTTTTGGCTGTTTTTTCGTCATGACAGGCATAAATACGCTGGTAAAGGGTCATTCCAACAAACCATATCGGGATAATCGTGACAGCCCAGTAAACAAGATCCTGCCAGCTAACATTGGTAAGCGTGAGCATTTCCGGGGAAACGGTGGCCCGAATGGCTTCCATTCCACCAATCTCAATATAGGCTATGGGAATACCCACAAAAATGAGCCCAATCATGAGCAGCGCCCACTGAACGGTATCGGTATAGATCACCGCTTTAAGGCCTCCCAAAACCGTATAAACAATGGCGACAGCGCCCATGATGTAGAGCGCGGCATCATGGTTGAGCTCGGCAAACGTACCGCTGGCAAGCTTGGCCCCCGCCAGCATCTGTGAGCTGGTAAAACCCGCATAACCGATGGCTGAAATAATAGCGGCTACCAGCGCTACATTGGCTGAATAGTAGTACTTGAAAACCTGTGGAAACGTGTAGGCATCATCAAAAGCGCGATTTCCCTTCACTTTGGGAATCAGAAAAACTGCGGCAAGCCAGGCGCCGATCAACCCTGTAAAGAGCATCCACGACCCGGAAATCCCCATTACAAAGCCGAGCCCTCCAAGGCCGATGGAGAATCCCCCGCCCACATCAGTAGCCACAACAGAGAGGCCAACATGGTAGCTTTTCATATTTCGCCCGCCTACGTAGTAGTCGTCACCGCTCTCATTCTTTCTAAAAAAGAAGTATCCGAATGAAAGAAGTCCGATTACATAGACGATAAATATCGTCAGGTCAATGGGATGCATTACAGACGTAAAGGATTGGCAGGCTTACGGAATGCTGATTGAAATTGTGTAGCAGTAACGTTGTTCTTACAAATAGCTCTGGTATTCGATTAATGTACCCTTAAAGGTAAGAGGAATAAGGGGGAGCTTCAAATGATATGCGGAATTAGGGAAATTGAATGTCTCAATGCGATAGAACAAAAAAAAAGCTGCCTAATTGCTTAGGCAGCTTTTTAACGATTTGTTTAAGTACTACTAGTTCCTAACTCGCAGCCTTGCGAATTATTACCGTGTAGTATTTGTAGTTTTCTGCCGGCTCCAAAACATTCGTTTCGGTAAGCATCAGAATCATCCGTACGCTTTCACCCGGACTTAGGTTATCAGCAATTGCCACAACATTTATAGTTGTTACACTTGAGTTGGGTGCAAAAACCGCCTGGTTGTTAGCATTTGTCACATTGTAATGTGTGCCTTCAACAGCTGTTGTTGTTGAAACAACCTCGCCGTCATCATCTAATCGCTCGTCTACAACTTCAAAACCGATAGCTGCATCGGTGTCAAATTGAGGAGCGATAAGCTGAAGCTTTAGAGGCAGTTCAGCTGTAGCTGAACCGGTTGCAGCTCCAAATGTAACCGTAGACGTGTAATTTGCATTACCCGTAGCCGGTGCAAACGGTTGCTGGTACTGTGCGAATTCTACGACTGGAGGACCATCATAAACCTTGGTTACCTCGTCGAAACATCCGGTGAGCAGAAATGCTGCTACTAGAACACCGGATAATAGCTTGAGTGTTAAATATTTCATCTTAGTATCCTGGGTTTTGTTCTAAATTTGGATTCAATGTCACTTGAGCTTGTGGAATGCGGGAAAGAAATTGAATGTTTTCACCGTAAATCAGCGTAGGTGCAGGACCTGTAGCTGCAGGCTTTACAATATCCCATCCTTTACGCTTAAGATCTTGCCATCTGTGGCCTTCAAACGCGAGTTCGCGACGTCTTTCCAATAGAATTTCTTCCACAAGATCAGCGGGAGGAGCTACATATGCATCCAGGCCTCTGTTTGTGCGGATTACATTCAGGTCATTATTTGCCAGTACAGCATCTCCTGCATTTCCACGCTCAGCATACGCTTCAGCACGTGTTAAGTATACTTCGGAGATTCTGATAACCGGTACGTTATCTGTGTGTGTTGCAACCGTTGCATCATATTTGGCAACATATCGCAAACCTTCATTTTGTGTACCGATCACATCCGGATAGTTTGATTCCGTTATTGGATAGAGATCATTTCTGGCATCTTCCGGCGCAAATAATGCGAGAAATTCATCAGAAGGAAGCACATCAAGCCAAACATTTGGGGTAAGCGCTGATGAAAGAGCAACGTTAACACCCAATGATTCTGAACTGGTAAATTTCAGTTCAAAGATTGACTCAGGATTTGGCCCTGAACCACCGTACATGTCGGCAACAGCACCCGGCCCTACTACAGTTACACCTGTATTTTCGATAGCCAGTGTTGCGTGTGTAATCGCATCATCCCATCGTTCCCAGTATAGGTATACCCGGGAAAGGAGAGCGTGTGAGGCGGCAAGGCTTACAAAGGTAGGTGCATTGCCATCAGATTGTGAAAGAAGACTAATTGATTCCAATAAATCTCTTTCAATCTGCTCATATATTTCTAATACAGACGCTCTGCTTTGAAAAGCAGTTTGTTCAACGGTTTCGGTAGGTTCGGTACGCAGAATAACTCCACGATCCCAGCCATCAACGATTTTAGTGGGCTCGTAACCGTAAACCTTCACCAAATCGTGGTACGAGAGAGCTCTTAAAAAGAGCGTTTCGCCCACAATTCGGGCTCTTTCGTTTTCGGAAAAACCATCCACTGTAGGTGCATGCTTAATAACCGTGTTCAGATCATTAATGCCGGAATATCGTCCCCAGCCACCAACTCCTGATCCAAAGCTATTAATTGGTTCTCCAGTCCATCGTCCGGAGTTAGCCGGATTTGAAACTCCATTGTCAGCAAGCACGTCGCCCGCCATAACCATTCGTAATCCCCAGTAAGCTTCGAACATCTGTGCTCTGTAACCACGGTGGTATACAGCAAGTATTCCGGTACTGGATTGAGTCGCTACTTCGGCACTTACAGACTGCTGCGGTTCAACCTGAATGAGGTCGTCGCACGCCATGAAAGCTACCGTCGCGGCTGCGATCAGTAATATTTTAAGTATGTTTGATTTTGTCATAATATTTAAAATCCTATTTCAATTCCTGTAGTTAATGTTCTGGACTGAGGATAAATCGCATTGTTTGTTCCTACAATCTCAGGATCGATTCCGTTATAAGCAGTCCAAGTGTACAGGTTTGTGGCCTGTGCAAAGACTCGTGCACTTCTAATGCCAATTTGCTCTGTAAGAGAAACAGGCAGATTATATGCAATCTGAACATTCTTCAAACGGATGTAGCCGGCATTTTCCAGGAACTTCGTTGATTCGATAAATGTACCCGTTCTACCCGGGTATGAGCTGTTTACATATGGTCTTTCAACGCTGGTAATTTGTCCGGGCTCAGTCCATCTGTTTCGTGAGTTACCAATCAGACCGCCTCTTCTAAAGAAGGCTCCATCTGTAAAACTACCTGTGAAACTGTTGTAGCTGGACTGTCCAAAATTACCCTGGAAGAGAAAGTCTAACTGAAATCCACGATAGTTGAACCTGTTAAACCATCCACCGAATGAATTTGGTTGAGTATCACCAACAAACTGCCGGTCATCATCTGCCACATCACTTGCAGTAGAAGGGGTGTATGTGATGTTTCCATTACGATCGTAGAACATTCCACGTCCATCAGCGGGGTTTACGCCGGCATATCTGTACATGTAGTATTCAGTAAGAGGGCGTCCAACGAAAAGGTTACCTTGTCTGTCTTCCCCATCAGTAAGCTCTAAGAGCTCGTTACGCTGCCATGTCATGTTTACTTCACTTGTCCACACTATGCCACCGCGATCTACAAGTATTGCACCAAGCTCTATTTCAAGACCTTGATTTTGTACTCTACCGACGTTTTCTGTAAGACTTCCGAATCCACTATCCGTTGGAAGAGCACGGTTGAGAAGCAGCTTGGAGTTTTCTCGGCTGTATACATCTACGGAACCGTATATACGGCTCTCCAGAATGGCCCAGTCTAAACCAAGGTTAATGGTGGCAGACTCTTCCCATGTGAGAAGGTTGTTACCTAAACCGCCGGCCGTAAGTGCCGGATTGTTATTGTAGGCGCCGCCTGATACGAAGAGCTGACGTGAGGCAAAGTTATCGATAGCACTGTTACCTGTAACACCGTAGCTTACGCGGAGTTTTAGATCTTCAAGCCAATCATTGGAAAAGTCCATGAAAGACATGTTTGACGCTCTCCATGCAAGAGAACCTGCATAGAAAAGTCCCCATCGCTTATCCTCACCAAAACGAGAATTACCATCATAACGCAGACTTACGTTTGTGAGGTATGTATCGTCGTAGTCGTACTGCACACGAGAGAAGAAACTTGCCTGTCGGTATTCAGATCCGAAACCTGTAACACTTAGAGGTTCAGCAGCGTTTTGGAGCGTTCTAAACAGACCGCTTGGGAATCCCTGCCCGGAAGCAGAAAACGTTTCCCGAGTTTCCTGGCGGTATTCGAAACCACCCAGTGCTCTTACACCATGTACTTCAGCAAAGGTATTGTAATAGTTGAAAACCTGGTTTGTCGTAAAGTTGGTTACATTACGATTGGCATCAAAACGATACCCACCCAAGCTTGCGCCTGCCGGAGATTCCGGTGCACGGTAATCAACATCTTCTGTGGTACGGTAATCCAGTCCCCAGTTTGTTCTGAAGTTCAGATTACTTGTAATGTTATAAATTGCACCTAAACTACCAATCAACTGCTTCTGAGTACTGTTACGATCATCCAGCTCATTTGCTGCAAGAGGATTGTAATTGAAAAGTTGTTCGGTTGCGTAGCTGCCATCTTCGTTAAAGATCGGATTTGTTGGTCTAATAAACTGCGCCATAAAAAATGGACTGCCTAAGAAGAAACCTTCCTGAAGTGCACCGTTCTGCTCAGTCATAGATGCGGATACATTAAGGTCGAATGAGATCCTGTCATTAGCCCTATGATCAATGTTGGCGCGAAGATTCATTCGCTGCATGTCGGTTGCGATAGCAACACCCTGGGTGTCATTATACCCACCGGAGATAAAGAAACGTGTTCGCTCGTCACCGCCACTGGCTGAGAGATCGTATCTCTGTGTAGTTCCGGTTCTCATCATGGCATCTTGCCAGTCGTAATGAGGCACATTGCCATCTGCTACGTCTTGAAGAGTCCATCCACCGATAAATCCGGGGGCGGTTGCTTCCCAGTTGGGATTGTTATTGAATTCACCCCATGTTTCCCAGGCCTCATACTGAAGTTCAACCCATTCAGGTCCTTCAATAATGTCCAATCTGTTCATCTCTTCAGCGATTCCAAAATTGGCAGAGAGGTTAAACTGAGTATCACCTGCAGTACCACGGCGTGTGGTAATAAGAATAACACCGTTAGCAGCTTGAGCTCCGTAAATAGCAGAAGCAGCCGCATCCTTCAGAACTTCAATGCTTTGAATGTCGCGAGGATTAATGGCGTTCAGTGCGTTTGATGCACTGCCACTACCAAGTGTACCGGACCTGTCAACCGAAGAAATCGGTACGCCGTCAACAATATAGAGAGGTGCATTACCTGCGTTAATAGATCCAATACCACGTACTCTAATATAGGTAGAGCCACCGGGCTGACCGCTTAAGTTTGCAACCCTTGAACCTGATACACGCCCCTGCAGAGCCTGATCCGGTGAAACAATATCCAATGCCTGAACATCACGTCCACGAACTGTGCTCATAGATCCTGTAAGTTCACGCTGTGGAATTGCAGAGTAACCGCTAACTACGATTTCGTCGAGCAGCGCCAGATCTAGCCGCATTTCAACATTTATTTCTGATCTTCCGCCAATTTGCTCTGTAAGTGTTCGATATCCTACAAAGGAGAATTGCAGAGTTGTACGTCCTTCGGGAACACTTAATGAGTATTCACCTTCATTGTCTGTAGCTACACCTATGTTGGTGCCTACTACCACAACTGCGACTCCAGGAATTGGATCTCCGCTTTGAGCATCCGTCACAACTCCGGAAACACTCCGGTCTTGTGCGATTGCTGAAACCGAAAAAACAATACTGAATAATAATAGTATCAGTTTTTTCATAATGAAATAACTTTATTTTTTGTTTTGGTTTGCATGATTTTGCAGCCACTAATGGTTAGCGGCACACAATTCGCCGGATTTAAGCTGTACCTAGTCCGACTGATGATGGCGCATAATATACTTTGGCGGAATTAAAACCCAATAATTTCCACATTTTTTTTCAAGCATCAATGGGGATTATGAGCAAGATTAAATTTCATAATAACTTAACAACATTCAGAATTTTTCAATTAATTAATAAACACGTACTATCTCATTTAATAGTAAGGCAGCGATATCAAGTAACTCTTTCGATTTTTTTTGAGACACCTATGACGTTTATTATTCATGAACCATAAGAGGCGATTTAATACGTTTCTACTGATTAATGCCTTTTTAATTTGAATTGATATATGTAGAGATTCACCTTCAATAAATTCAGCCGATGCGATCCCGGCCCGGCATTTTAAACACACGATCCGGGCCTTTCTCTTATATAAGAGGTACTGCAGGCCGAGTAATCAAGTTCAGAAACCAATCCGTCTAAAATAGTTACATCTTTAATTGACTTAACACCCAATTTACCCTTATCTTTAAAGTCTGATCACGGATCGAAGTATTTCAGCCGGCTGACGGACGTAGGTTCGAATCCCGGGATTAAAGAAATTTATTGAAAGAACATATCGCGGGGTGATGCATCAGTCAGTTGACTGATCGTCGGGCTCATATCCGTCGGCTGACGGACGTAGGTTCGAATCCCGGGATTAAAGAAATTTATTGAAAGAACATATCGCGGGGTGGAGCAGCTGGTAGCTCGTCGGGCTCATAACCCGAAGGTCGTA
>REDT01000222.1 GCA_007693295.1 Balneolaceae bacterium | reverse complement strand
TCTTTGGCTATGATCCGGAACCCCGCTAACCAACCTCCGATTCTGTTTTGTGGTTTTGCCTGGATCGATGCGGAGGTTTTTTCAAGGTGCAGGGCGCAGGGTGAATTTCCGGGGTCCTTGAAGTCTTTGGTAGTTTGCTCTTCTGCATTAAAAAAAATCTGAGTGTTGGTGTTGCGAAGCAGTGCTTCGCGGTGCAAGGCGCACACGGTTCTACGGTTCGTCAATTCAAACTCGAGAGATCACTATGCGGGAATTTCATCGACAAACATCTCTCTAATCACTACTCAAGAATAAAATTGCCAACTGACAACTGCTGACTGTCTACTCTTCGGAATTTGGTACTTGTTATCTGCCCCGAATAAATCACAATGGGGCGACGCTGACAGAACACCGGAAAAGCGCCGGTGATGCTGTCAGGTCGGCCACATAAACGAACAAAACCCCAAAAAAAAGCCTCCGTTGATACAGACTGCCCGAAGTAGTTTCACAGAAGGAGCTTATTTCCTATAATGTGGGTACTTAACAAAACCCATTTTATATGAAACGAATTGCCGCAAATATTTTTCTGCTGATTCTTATTCCCATTACGCTTACAGCTCAGGAAAACACCGAAAAAGAGACGTTGACAAATCTTCTTCATGAATTTCTTGAAGGGGCTTCTTACAATGATGCGGCAATACACGACCGTTTTTGGGCAGACGACCTGATCTACACCGGTTCAAACGGAAACCGTATTTCAAAAGCGGATATTATGAGCGGTGTAAATGAGAATTCCGACCGCTCAGTTGAGCCCGATACCCGCTACGGAGCTGAAGAGCTCCAGGTGCGTGTTTATGGAGAGACGGCTGTAGTGGCGTTTCGGCTTGTAGCTCACTTTCAGGACAGTGCCGATCAGGATCGCATGGACTTTTATAATACCGGCACTTTTCTGAAGCGCAATGGAGAGTGGCGTGCCGTAGCCTGGCAGGCAACCCGAATTCCTGACTGAGATATTACGTAAGGTAAGTTCGATATAAAAATGTAGCAACCCTGATGAATTGCGGACCTCCTTGCTTCTGAAGGGATCATTATGTGGGAGAGGCTGTGTAAAAAATTACGTTTCAAGCTTTAAACCATACCTGCAAGGTGGCCACGAAGGCACCAAGACACAAAGTTGCACGAAGAATATAATATTGATATTTATCCCTTTCGTGAAAAGAGCATAAAAACAGTGTTCAGAAACCATTATCCGGAAACATGTCCTCATTCAAAGCCGCTGCAATACAGTTAAACAGTCAGCCGGACGCAGAGCACAGTCTGAAAGAAGCGCATAAATGGGTGTCAAAAGCAGCCGGCATTGGCGCCAATCTTATCTGCCTTCCTGAGAATTTTGCATTTCTTGGCAATGAGAGGGAAAAACTGGAGCACTCCGATGAGATCTCCCGCCTGGTGGAGCAGCAGCTTCCGGTTTGGGCCAAAGAGTTTGGTGTATTTATTCTTGGCGGCGGATATCCGGTACCGGCCGGCAATGGAAAAGTTTTTAATCGTTCCTCTTTAATCGATCCAAATGGTGAGTTTTTGGCTTCCTACGACAAGATTCACCTGTTTGATGTAGATATTTCCGAGGATGAAACCTGGAGGGAGTCAGCCACGGTTCAGTCAGGATCTCAAACAGCAGTTGTCTGCCATGCTGAAAATCTTGCGACCATCGGATTTTCGATCTGTTACGATCTGCGCTTTCCCGAACTTTACAGGATGCTGGTGACAAAAGGAGCCGAGCTTTTAACCGTTCCATCTGCGTTTACCAAACCAACCGGTGAGGCACATTGGGAAATACTGCTTCGCGCTAGGGCAATTGAAAACAGCTGTTATGTAATAGCTCCGGCGCAGACGGGCAAGCATGGAGAGAAGAGGCAAACCTATGGGCACTCGCTTATCATCGATCCCTGGGGTAAAATCTTAGCCGACGCAGGTACTGAGACGGGCTTTATCACAGCGGATATTGATTTGGATTACCTGAATGATGTGAGAAAAAAGCTGCCGTCGTTAAGGCACAGGGTTCTTTGATTTTATTCCGGTATAATTTTGATCAGCTCCCCGTCACTGTGTCCTGTTAGTACATAAATATATCCATCGGGTCCCTGCCTTACATCCCTCACCCTTCGGCCAATAAGGATAGACTCCTCACCCATTACTGTTTCACCATCCAGGATAATCCGGCGCACCTGTTCGCCCTGCAGACCACCGCTGAAGAGATCACCCCGCCACTCCGGAAAAGCATCACCTGTATAGAATAAGAGTCCGCTTGGAGCTTGAGCCGGGGTCCACACAACTTTAGGGTCTATCATGCCGGGTTTTGAGGTTTCATCGGATATTCGCGTATACCAGTACTCACGGCTGTAGGTTACTTCGGGCCAGCCATAATTCTCGCCGGCCTTCAGAAGGTTCAGCTCATCACCGCCGCGTGATCCATGCTCATTTGCCCAAACCCGTCCCGACTCGGGATCGCGGGCCATCCCCTGGATATTCCGGTGGCCATATGTCCAGATTTCTGGAAGGGCATCAGGTTGATCAGCAAATGGGTTATTGTCTGCAGGAGTTCCATCGCTATTCAAATGAAGTACTTTACCCAGGTGGGAGTCTAACATCTGGGCGTGCTCCCGGCTCAGGATCCCCTGCGTCTTTTCAGGGCGATTTCCCCCATCTCCAACGGCCAACAAAAAGGTGTCCTCAGAAGTCCACACGATTCTTGACCCGAAGTGCTGATTTCCATCCTTATCCGGAATGACGCGAAAAATCTCTTCGAAATCTGCGAGCCTGCTACCCTCAAGTACACCTCGGCCCACAGTGGTGCGATTGGCATCTTCATCACCGGAGGAGTAGGTGAGATAGACCAGCCGGTTATCTTCAAAATCCGGATGCAGTGACAGATCCAATAAACCACCCTGCCCGTCTGCAAACACAGCCGGAACACCATCAATGGGTTGAGTTGAAAAATCATCTCCATCAACATACAGAACCCGGCCGTCTCGTTCGGTAATCAGCATATTGCCGTTGGGCAGCCATGCCAGCGACCAGGGTTGGTTGAGGCCGGTTAACAGGGTTTCAGCTTTCCACCCTTCTGCTTCGGGGGCTTCACCGCTTAGAGGTACAGGCCCTTCCGGCATAGCACAGGATGAGAAGATGAGCAGAAGGGCAAGAGGTGAAAAAATGAGTGTTCTATTAACTGTCATAGGATTGATTGTGTTTGGTGGTGAGATCATCTATTGGAGTTTAAACCATTTATGCAGAAATGAAAAGGATCTTTAAAAGTCTGATTAACGCTAAATGCATTATAAACGTGTAATTTTTTCAGAGATTTGTAACGTCATTACCTCTCGATTCTCTTGTATAGAGAAGATGTTATGAAAAAGGTTTACGTATTTTATGAATGAACGGTATTAATTTAAAAATTGCATTAAGGGATGCGAAGAAAAAGCCTGTTTACACCGCTATTAACCTGACAGGTTTGATTGTGGGTGTGGCCTGCTCTGTTTTGATCGCTCTCTTTGTATGGGATGAACTGAAGTTTGACCGGCATCATGAACATGCAGATCAGATCTACAGGGTTGTTCAATATACCGAAACTTCAGATAATATTGAGCATGGAGCAATAACTCCATTTCCACTGAAAGACGCGCTTCTTAACGATTTTCCGGCTTTTATCAAGGATGGAGTGCGATTTTTCAATCTCAGTTCTGAACATGTTTCCATCGGAAATCCTGAAACAAATGAGAAGATCAGGCACAATAGTTTTTATTTTGCCGACCCCTCATTGTTTAAAATATTTGATGTAGAGCTACTTCGTGGAAATCCGGAGCTTGCCCTGTCTGAGCCCAATTCAGTGATCATAACCGGTAGAATTGCACGCCTCTATTTTGGTGATGAAGATCCCGTTGGGAAAACCCTGACCCTTGAAGGCAGAATTATCCTGACCGTAACAGGGGTTATGGAAGATTGGGACCGCAACAGTCACTTTAAACCGGAAATTCTTGCTTCGTTTGAAAGCCTGCGGGGAATGTGGCAAAACTATGATCAGATTACCGAAAGGTGGCGATGGAATCCGGTTTGGACCTACGTGCTTTTAGAGCCGGGCGCAGACAGCCGCCGGATTGAAGGGCAGCTTCAGGAGTTTGCCGACAGATATTACAGCGATTACTTCAGCGAAGAGGAGAGAATTGGGCTGGAACTACAACCCCTTACCGATATCTGGCTCCACTCCGACCTGGAGGCAGAGATAGGTCCAACCAGCTCTGTTTTTACCGTCTATCTTTTCTCCGCTGTGGCCGTACTGCTGCTGATTATTGCCTGCATCAACTTTATCAACCTCTCAACAGCCCGGGCAATATTAAGGGCCAGGGAAGTTGGAGTAAGGAAAACACTTGGCGCAGAGAGATCCACATTGATGAAACAGTTCATGATGGAGTCGACAATCTTTACGGGAACGGCGGTTCTTTTGGGGGGGGTGGTCACTGTAATGGTATATCCCTACGTAAGCCGGTTTTCGGGCAGGGAACTTCTATTAAGCGGCTTCGGATCTGCAGAAATTATTCTTGGCATCTTGATGCTGATCCTGGTTCTATCCCTGCTTTCAGGTCTATATCCTTCCCTTTTTCTATCTTCACTAAAGCCAATAGAAAGCCTGCGGGGAGGATTTTCATCCGGCTCAAGCAGAAACCTTTTCAGAAAAAGCCTGATTGTTTTTCAATTTTCAATTACAGCTCTTCTGTTCATAGGTACTGCGTTGGTCTACTTTCAATATATTCACATGCAGGAAAAAGATCTTGGCTTCAACCACGAAAGGGTTATCGTCATTCCCGCGGCCATGACCTCAGCTATTTGGAGCTACGACGATTTAAAAGAGAGATCTCTGTCTCATTCCGGTGTTCTGCAGGTTACAGGCAGTAAAACCGTGATTGGCGGTGAAGACTACCTGAGATATCAGATAACACCGGAGGGTTTTGGAGAGCAGGAGTCTGCATCGTTCATAAAACTTTTTGTGATGCACGATTTTACCGAAACTCTTGGTATTGAGCTGCTTGCCGGGCGAAACTTCTCTAAATCGTTTTCCACAGACCCTGAAGAGGCATTGCTGATTAACGAATCGATGGTGAATCATTTAGACTGGGGCAGTCCGGAGGATGCCATCGGTAAAACATTCAGGGTGAATGGAAGAACGATGTCGGTGGTAGGTGTAACCCGTGATTTTAATCATACCTACCTTCGCCGCGAACTGGAGCCTCTTGTGATGGAGCTGCCGGCCGGCATAAGTGAATTGGTTTCCAATATTGAGTTTCTAAAAGTGCGATTGGCTGCGGGTAACCCGTCAGATGCCATTTCACATATTGAATCAGTTTGGAGAGATGTAGATACCACGCACCCCTTTGATTACTTCTACCTGGAGGATAAAATTAATGAGACCTATGCCTCAGAACGGCAATTAACATCCGTTTTAAGCTTCTTTGCGATCCTGACCATATTTATTGGTTGTCTCGGCCTGCTTGGCCTGGCTTCCTACTCCGTTAATACGCGGACAAGGGAAATAGCAATCCGAAAAACGCTCGGTTCTTCGGAAATGGGAATTTTTGTTCTGCTCTCGAAAGACTACCTGAAACTTGTTGGAATTGCTCACCTGGTTGCCTTGCCCGCAGCGTGGGTTTTAGCAAGCCGCTGGCTGAGCAGTTTTCCCTATCATATCGAATTGAACACGTATCTTTTAGCTACCTTCATCTTGAGCTTGATAGTATCAACATTAATTGCTCTATTAACGATTAGCTCACAATCGCTGAAAGCAGCATATAAGAACCCGGTGGACGGCCTGAGAATAGAATAGCATCTGCGAGAAATGATTTGATGGTAATGTATGGACAAGAAAATTGAAAAAAAGAAAATTTCGGCCGGAAAGGCCGCAGCCCTGATTCTTGGAGTGGCTTTGGCAGGCTTCATCATCTACACTGCTTTTTTTATGGATAGCAGGCAGGTACTGGATGTGGAGAAGGAGAGAATTTTTATAGAAAGTGTTCATGAAGACTCTTTCCGTGAGCTGATTGACGTAAACGGAACGGTTCAGCCGATACAGACCACCTATCTTGATGCGATAGAGGGGGGTGTGATACAGCAGGTGTTTCTCGAGAGTGGAGCTATGGTCGAACAGGGCGATACCATTTTAATCCTGTCAAATTCAAACCTTCAGCTGAGTGTGTTGCAGCAGGAAGCGGGCCTTTATGACCAAATCAACAATGTTCGAAATTCAAGGCTGAATCTAGAGCAAAATCATCTGAATTTGCAAAAAGAGCTGGCGAACTCTATATCTCAGCTTGAAATTATGAAAGCGCGATACAGCCGTGACAGTGTACTCTATGCCCAAAATTTGATCTCTCCCCAGGAGTTTGAGGAGACGGATCAAAATTTCCGATTTCAACAGTTGAGGTATAACCTGAACTACGAGTCGTACCGTAAAGATTCGGTTCAGGTTCAGCAGCAGATGATGCAGCTCGACGATTCTGAGCAGCGAATGTGGCGCAGTCTGGATGGCGTTCAGCAGATCATGGAAAACCTTGTTGTAACCTCTCCGATATCGGGTCAACTCTCTACGATCGAGCTCAATCCTGGTCAATCGATCAGGCAGGGCGAACGTCTGGGACAGGTAGACGTGCTGGACGGATTTAAAGTTCGTGCGGGGATTGATGAATTTTATCTTGCCAGGATTACAACCGGCTTAGAGGGCTCTTTCAGCTATGCCGGTGAGAGTTACGTGGTAGAAATTGAGAGAATCTTTCCCGTAATACAGGATGGCCGGTTTGAAGTGGACATGATGTTCAGGAATGAAATTCCCGACGGCTTGCGAAGGGGCCAGACGCTCAGAATCAGGCTTGAGCTGGGCGATGCTTCCCGGGCGCTGCTGCTGCCGCGTGGAGGTTTTTATCAACAAACCGGAGGGAACTGGATTTACCTGGTAAATGAAGATGAAACCCGGGCCTATATGCAGCCGGTACGTCTGGGGAGAGGCAATAGCGACTACTTTGAAGTTTTGGAAGGACTTAGGCCGGGCGATAGGGTTATAACCTCAAGCTACGCTGCGTTTGGCAGCCATGAAATTTTAAATCTCAATTGAGATCAGGTGATATAAACTGCGTTTTTTAAACAGACAGAAAAGATGATAAAAGCCGAAAATCTTACGAAGGTATACAGAACTGAAGAGATTGAGACGACCGCCCTGAACAGCATTGATTTTCAGATTGAGAGTGGTGATTTTGTAGGAATTATGGGTCCTTCTGGATGCGGTAAATCTACGCTTTTGAATATTATGGGGCTGCTGGACACTCCTACCTCGGGCAGCTACTACTTTTTGGGAGAAAACATGGCAGGATACAGCGAACGGGACAGGGCGCGATTCAGAAAGGGGAATATCGGTTTTATCTTCCAAAGCTTTAACCTGATTGAAGAGTTAACCGTTTTTGAAAATGTTGAACTGCCCCTTCAATATTTGAATGTGCCGTCGGCCGAAAGAAAAGTGAGGGTTGAAGAGGCGCTTGATCGAATGAAGATGATGCCACGAAGAAATCATTTTCCCCAGCAGCTATCCGGCGGACAGCAGCAGAGGGTTGCGATTTCACGGGCGGTGGTTACAGGAGCAAAATTACTTCTTGCAGATGAGCCTACCGGTAACCTCGATTCAGATCACGGTGATGAAGTGATGAGCCTTCTTACGGAACAGAACCGGGCGGGCACAACCATCGTGATGGTGACCCACTCACCCCACGACGCAAAGTACGCCAAAAAGATCATTAACCTGTTCGACGGCAATATTGTGAAAGACAAAGAGCCCGAGGGTTTCGGGATATAGCGATAAAGACTTTCGATAGCCCCCTTCTCAAAATTGAAACAAATGATTTAACTTCTCTCTGCGTTATAGTGCCGGACAGAAAGAAAATCATTTTCTATTGAAACCACGAATAGCCGATCTTATAATTATACTGTTTATATCTCTCTTTTGGGCTGGCAGCGGTACGCCATTGATGGAAAACAGTAAGTCCGATCCCGATATTCTTGATGAGATATTTCATGTTGGTTCTGTTCAGACCATACTGATCGAAAAGAGCGGGGAGTTGATCGCTGAACGGTATGAGGGACGGCTGAACGGAAATCGCGCTGTTAACACCAAATCTGCCTCTAAAAGCATCTTGTCTCTATTGGTGGGGGTTGCTATTGACAAAGGGTACCTGGAAGGTGTGGGCCAAACGATTGATGAATTCTTTCCTGACTATTTTGCGCAGAATCCGGATTCCGAAAAAGAGTCAATCACAATAAAAGACCTATTGACGATGCGCAGCGGACTTGAGACCACCAGCATCCGTAATTATGGCCGCTGGGTGGTGAGCAGCAACTGGAGTGAGTACGCACTGAGCCGCCCCATGGTAGATAAACCGGGCGGACGGATGATCTACAGCACCGGAACCTCACATCTTCTCTCGGTAATCTTAACGCGCGCTTCCGGAATGAGTACCCGTGAACTTGCCAACCGATACCTTTTTGAGCCGATGAACATTCAAATTGGCGGCTGGGACCGCGATCCGCAGGGTTACTATATGGGAGGTAACAATATGGCGATGCGTCCACCTGACATGATCAAAATAGGACGGATGATGATGGATTCCGGTGTTTACAATGGTGAACGAGTTGTTTCGGCAGAGTGGATCAAAGAGTCGGTAGAGATCTATACCCGCAGCAACTTTAATCCCTACGATTTTGGCTACATGTGGTGGCGACGGCCGGTAAACGGGTATGAGATGATATTCGCATGGGGACACGGCGGGCAATACATCATGATGCTCCCCGAACTGGATACGGTAATTGTAATTACCTCAAACCTGATGAGAAACGAGGGAAGAGGATATCAGAGAGAGCTATTCAGGTACATGGAGGAGAGGCTTGTTCCGTTTTTAGCAGAAATTTGAGGCGAAATGTGAAAATTTCAGGTTCTCAGTTATTAGACCTGTCAGCATTCACGGCGCTTTTCCGTGATTCTGACAGCGTCGGGTTTCCTGGGAATCCGCGTCGTTTTTGAGTAGTTGGCAGTCGCCAGTTGACAGTTGTCAAATTTAGTCCTGAGTCCTGAGTCTTGAGATGAGAAATTGGTTTCCCATCCCAATGCACGGTTCAATATCAGAATACATCATGCAGTGTTTATCAGACCGTCAACCGTATTTAGACATCTACACTTTGGCCCGACAGCAGAACCAACCTCTATAGGCTGGGACAGCTTTATGTGGCGCTCGATCAACTGGAAAGTGCGGAATCATACTATGTAATGGGGGTTGGCACTACCGGTATGGGCAATAACCCAAATGAGGATGCTCTTAAAGAGCTCTATGAACGCACTCGGGGTTCGCTCGACGGCTATGATGATTACCTTGAGCGTGTGCTGGCCGATGATCGCGAGACCCGGCGCGAACGGATTCTGGCCGAAGGAAATGAAAACCCGGTAACGCCACACTCTTTTGAGCTGGCCGACATTTCCGGAAACAGTATGAGCTCAGATGTTATGGATGGTAAAATTGTGGCAATCAATTTCTGGGGCAAATGGTGCGGGCCATGCGTTGCAGAAATGCCTGATATACAGGATTTATACGAAAAGTACAGTGATGATGACGAA
This sequence comes from Balneolaceae bacterium, assembly GCA_007693295.1. Lineage (GTDB taxonomy): Bacteria > Bacteroidota > Rhodothermia > Balneolales > Balneolaceae > Rhodohalobacter. The sequence continues at coordinate 752 of REDT01000222.1, read as the reverse complement.
GTACTGATTCTCACCATTAACAACGATCCGATACTGAGTGAACTGATAGAGTGGATGGAGGAGCATGACTACACATTTCCGACTCTCAGGGATGATGGCTATATCACTACTTCCGGAGTGAGTGTATTTCCCACCACGTGGTTTCTCGACCGAAATGGAAATATCATCTATACTCAGCTTGGATATACAAGTGAACTTGTTGAAGAGTTCAGCTGGAGGATTGAGGAATTGAGAAATGCGAGATAATAGACCTGTCAGCATTCACGACGCTTTTCCGTGATTCTGACAGCGTCGATCTTGGGGTGGAATGTAGAACTGCCCCAAAGGAATGCCTTCGGCATAGAACCGTGTCCCTTGCACCGCGAAGCACTGCTTCGCAACACCAACGCTCAGATTTTTTTAATACAGAAGAGCAAACAACCAAAGACTTCAAGGACCCCGGAAATTCACCCTGCACCTTGCGCCTTGAAAAAACCTCCGCATCAATTCATACAAAACCACAAAACAAAATCGGAGGTTGGTTCGCGGGATTACGGGTCATAGTCAAAGTATCGAGAGATAAATCCCGTGCCCTGTTATGAAATCGATCTTTTCCGGCGTACTCGCAGGAGGCAAAAGGTTTTTCCCACTACCCCTCGATAATACCTGAGCGTTGATCCAAATCTCGCCTCGGGGTTCTTTGGCTTCGCCACCATTACCCGGGTTGCAACCCGGAGCTAATCATCTTCAACACCTTCGGTGTTGGTTTTCCG
>REDT01000097.1 GCA_007693295.1 Balneolaceae bacterium | reverse complement strand
TCGCTTTTTCACGAAGATCAGTTCTTGATCGGGGTATCATCGAAAACCCTCATCGATTTTTCTATCCAAAAAGGAACTGAACTCACACATGAACTCTTCAACAACATTCAGTATTCTGAAGAGTATCAAACTGTGAAAGAGTCCTTTTACAGATATTTAGGGGGGCGCGATCACGCTGCATTCGAGTTAAAACAGAAAGCCCTTAAAAAAGGGTTTGATGACGAGCTGGTCAACTCAGTTCTCGAAGAGTTTGATAAAAAGGGCCTGCTGAATGATGAGGTATTTGCCCGAAAGTTCTCTTTTGATAAAGCTAAATTTAAGAAGTGGGGCCCGAACAAAATCCAAAATGCACTCTTTAAAAAAGGAATATCCAAACATATTGTTGAAAAAGTGGTTCAAAACCTTTCTGAGGATTTGGAGCAAACTCAGATTTGTGTAGATTTACTTCGCAAACGAAGAAATCACTTTTTAAGGGAGGCTGATCCCATTAAGCGTAAACAGAAGATGTACCGATACCTTACCGGTAAAGGCTATATTGGAAGTGACGCCAGCAAGGCAACCGATCTAATATCTAAAGAATTCGATGTTTAAAAATCTGACACTGGATAAAATTCTAAAACTGGGGTTATTTCTTCTCGCCATATTTGTGGTCGGCCTGATTGCATACAATTTCAGCAATCTGTTAGCCTACGCCATTATTGCAATGCTCCTGAGCTACCTGTTAGATCCTATTGTAAACCGCATGCAGACCGCCGGGGTACATCGAACCCTGGCCATTTCCGTTACCCTGGCATCTGTAATACTTGTCATTGTTTGGATTTCAAACAGCCTCATACCCATCCTGGCCAATCAGATGGCTTCGCTGACCCGCCAGTTAAACATTGAAACGCTGATTTTTGTGGCAGATCAGATAGAAGACCAGATCCGTACCAATTTTGAGTTTATTCCTTCCGGTTACCTCAAAGAGAACATTACAATTCTCGCCGAGGGATTCTTCGATGTAGATAAATTTTCAGACATTGTAGGTGATCTGATCGGAATCTTTACCAACCTCTTTGCCGCATTCCTGGTCATCCCTTTTGCCACATTCTTCTTTTTGAAAGACGGCCATAAGATCCGGCGCGACTTCCTGCAGCTGGTACCCAACAAGTACTTTGAAACCACGCTCAGCCTTATTGATAAAATCGAAACCCGGCTCGGCTACTACTTCAGAAGTGTGGTTATACAGTGTACTATCGTAGGTATAGCATCTTGGGTAGCGTTATCGGTTGCCGGGCTCAACAACGCCGCTTCTGTGGGTATTACAATCGGTGTGGCAAACTCCATACCCTATTTCGGCCCCATCATCGGATATATCCTGTCTATAGTAATTGCTATTATTGAAACCGGCGATTTCTCACTGGTGGTACCCGCAATTCTGGCGGTACTTTTTGCTCAGATACTCGACAATGCGATCCTGCAACCGCTCATCTTCTCTAAATCGGCCGATATGCACCCGGTTGCTATTCTCTTCATCATTTTAATCGGGGCTCAAACTGCCGGAATTTTGGGGATGCTTGTCGCCATTCCGATTGCTACGATTATTAAGATCACCATCAACCAGATAACCTGGAGTTTTAACAACTACTACGTTTTCAGGAACTCCGATTCGCAGCCTGAGCAATTAACTGTCGAGCACCCCCCGCCAACACTTTCAAATACGGGTAAATAATCAACCAGCTTTTACCTATATTTCCCGCGAATCAATTTCAGTAACAATCCGGCAGTGTGAAAAAAATCGTGGTTCTGGCTTCCGGCTCCGGAAGCAACTTCCAGGCAATTATTGATGCAGTAAACCGTGGCGACATTAAAGCACGTATAGCCGGGCTTATTGCAAGTAGACCTCAGATTGGTGCTGTAAAAAGGGCCCGGGATCATAACATACCGGTGGCAGTTCTTGAAAACCCATCGGATCAAGATTACACTGAAAATCTCATGGCACAGCTCACCCATTGGAATCCCGACCTGATTGTTCTGGCCGGTTATCTTAGAAAAATTCCAACTGAAGTTGTAGAAGCATACCGGAATCAAATCATAAATATTCACCCGTCCCTGCTTCCCAAATATGGCGGCAAGGGTTTCTATGGTGAACATGTGCACCGGGCTGTTTTGGATGCCGGCGAATCCGAATCGGGCTGTACGGTCCATTTTGTTAACGAACTCTACGATAAAGGGGATATCATCCGGCAGGTGAAAGTACCGGTACGAGACTCCGATACGCCCGAAACTCTTGCAAAACGCATACTGGCAGAAGAGCACAAACTGCTTCCTTCTGTTATCTCAGAACTATTAACCTCAAATCGAACCTGATTTCTGTGGCACTCAAACCGCTATCATCTCTCCCAACCACTCCGCTACCCATCAAACGCGCACTGCTTTCGGTTTCCGATAAAACCGGCATAGCCGAACTTGCTAAAAATCTTCATGAATCCGGCGTTGAACTGATCAGTACCGGTGGTACTGCTGCAGCTATACGCGATGCCGGCATTCCGGTCAAAGATGTAAGCGAAATTACAGAATTCCCCGAGTGCCTCGATGGGCGGGTAAAAACACTTCACCCGTTTATTCATGGCGGAATTCTGGCACGAACCAGCCACAAGCCCGATAATGATGAGTTGAATAGATTAAACATCGATCCAATTGAACTGGTTGTGGTGAATCTTTACCCCTTTAAAGACACCATAGCCCGTGAAGGGATCACCCCGGCCCTTGCCACAGAAAATATCGATATCGGCGGCCCTACAATGATTCGGGCAGCGGCAAAAAATTTCGCTCACGTTTGCATCCTCACCCATCCCGGGCAATATGAGGGGTTTACCGAAGAGCTTAGCAGCAGCAAGAGTATCCCCTTCTCCATGAGACAATCACTTGCCCGTGTAGCGTTTCAGCACACGGCAGACTATGATGCCGCTATCAGCACCTATTTTAATAAACTGGAAGAGAACGACCTGCCTGAACAGCTAACGCTCTCCCTGCCTAAATCGGCCGGGCTGCGATATGGAGAGAATCCACATCAAAAAGCTGCCGTTTATGGAGAACAGGGTAAATTTATTGACTGTTTTCACGGGAAGGAGCTCAGCTACAACAACTACCTCGATATCGACAGCGCCCTTCAGCTCATCTCCGAATTTAAAGAGGATGAGCCTACTACGGCTATCTTCAAACATACCGTACCCTGCGGTGTGGCCAGTGCCGGCACGCTGGCTGAATCGTATTACAAAGCATTTGAGACCGATAAAGTCTCGCCATTCGGTGGCATTGTAATTGTCAATCAAACCCTCGACATGGAAACTGCCAAAGCGATTGATGAAATATTTACTGAAATTATTCTGGCTCCCGCTTTTGAGGATGGAGTATCGGAATTTCTGTCTCAAAAAAAGAACCGTCGCCTTGTTAGGCTTCTCGAGCTGCCCGGTAAAACGGATGTTTTGAATGTGAAATCCATTTTTGGAGGAGCTCTCCTTCAGCAGCCTGATCACGGTACCGTGGGCAAAAATGATCTCAGAGTGGTTACAAAACGAAAGCCTACTGAAGCCGAATTAAAGGACCTGCTGTTTTCATGGCGTATTGTAAAGCATGTTAAGTCGAACGCCATTGTGTATGCAAAAAACCGGCAGACCTGCGGCATTGGAACCGGACAAACGAGCCGGGTAGACAGTTCAGAGATTGCCGTTCAAAAGGCGATTAAGGAGAACTTTTCGCTGGAAGGAAGTGTGGTTGCATCTGACGCATTTTTCCCGTTTTCTGATGGGATTATAGCAGCAGCTGAAGCCGGAGCCACGGCCGCCATTCAGCCGGGAGGAAGTATTCGTGATGAAGAAGTAATCAAAGCTGCGGATGACCGTGATATGACCATGATTTTCACAGGTATACGGCATTTTAAACACTGATGACGCTCAATATTTAAAATTGAAGTTGATATTCGCAAATAGGACTGCAAACTCGTATTTTTCTTTATTGCCCCAAAAAATTAATTGCAAAAGATAACACTGCCAATGTCGGACACCTATACTCCAACCAAAAGACACCCATCTAAGAATCAGACCAGAAAAGGTCTTTTTGACTTTTTATACACCGATATTGCGATAGACTTAGGTACTGCCAATACATTGATTTATGCTCGCGGTCAGGGTATTGTATTGAATGAGCCTTCCATTGTAGCGCTGAACAATGACAATGTGCCTGTAGCTACAGGTCATCAAGCTCAGCTTATGCATGAAAAAACCCATAAAAAAATTCGCACTGTACGGCCATTACGCGATGGGGTTATAGCTGACTTTGAAGTTGCCGAACAGATGATTCGCGGCATGATCAAGAAAGTGAAAATGAAGTGGTATTCAACCACAAGACAGATGGTGGTTTGTGTACCCAGCGGCATTACCGAGGTGGAGCGCCGGGCTGTTCGCGACAGCGCCGAGCACGCGGGTGCCAAGGAGGTCTATCTTGTTGACGAACCTATGGCAGCTGCTATCGGTATTGGCCTGGATGTGCATGAACCCGTTGGAAATATGATTGTAGACATTGGCGGCGGTACAACCGAAATTGCTGTAATTGCACTTTCAGGCATTGTTTACGCTCAATCCGTTCGTTTGGGCGGTGATGAGCTGAATGAAGATATCATCAGTTACTTCAGAAGAAATCACAACTTGTTAATTGGAGAGCGAACCGCCGAAAGAATCAAGTGTGAAATTGGATCTGCAGCTCCTCTCGACGATGAACTGGAGATGGTAACCAAAGGGCGTGATCTTGTAAACGGGGTTCCAAGAACACGGCAGGTCACGTCAAAGGACGTGCGTGAGGCCATTTCGGAATCGGTAAATACGATTGTTGAAGCCATAACCAAATCACTTGAACAAACTCCTCCCGAACTCTCTGCAGATATTCTCGACCGTGGTATTATGTTAACCGGCGGTGGGGCACTGCTCAAGAATCTGGATAGACTTATTATGGAAACCACCGATCTTCCGGTACACATTGCAGAAGATCCTTTAACTGCAGTTGTACGGGGTACAGGTGCCATTCTTGAAGATATTGACTACTATAGAAGCGTAATCTCCTAACACTTTAAACTGTGAATGCGACGATTAGTTGATGCCAAAGATTACTTTATTGCAGCTCTGTTACTGTTGTTCGCCGCAGGGTTAATGGTAAGCAGGCATGATGGTGGTTTGCAAAATGCACGTAAAATCTCTGTAACCATGCTCAGCTACCTCGAGCAGCCCCTCTCCAACGTCAGGAACTACAGACAGGCATTAACCACCAACACATACCTGCAGCGGCAAAACATTCTGTTGCAGGATGAGCTGAGCAGGCTGCGTTCAGTTGAACAGCAAAATATCATTTTAAGGGATCTCTTAGACCTGCGCGAAGAGAGTGAATATCCGCTCATTCCGGTCAGGATTGTAGCTAAAGATTTAACCGATGTAAATAATTTGCTTACTGTAAATGCCGGCACAAATGACGGAGTGGAGGTGGGAATGCCCATTATTAACTCGGACGGGCTGGTCGGGCAGGTAATAATTACATCAAAAAACTTCTCCCAAATTCTACCCTACTCCAACTCTCTCTTCAGGGTTAGTGCTCGCGTACAGGGCATTCGTGCGTACGGTATCGTTTCATGGACGGGACGGGGCAATCAGCTCCAAATGCAGTACGTGCCTCAAACGATATCTGTTGAAGTGGGCCAGATTGTTGAAACTTCCGGCTATAGTAACCTGTACCCTCAGGGGATCCAGATTGGTGAAATTGTAAGAATTGAACCCGGAGAAGGTATTGAAACACAAACCATTTATCTGAGGGCATTTGCCGACCTGTTCACGCTGTCAGAAGGGTTTATCATGGCATTCAGGCCCGACACTACCATACAAGAACTCCAACTTGAACAACAGGAGTTGTTTTGATCCGATCAGATAATCTGCGAATATTACTTATCGGACTCGGTATTGTTGTACTTCAAATTATGCTTTTTCGGAATCTGCGAATTTTTAACGCAGAAGCAGATCTGGTACTCGTATACATTCTCTGGGTGTGTATGAAAAAAAATAAAACCGAAAGCTTGCTTTACGCAGGTTTGTTCGGCTTTTTACAAGATTCGTTCACTGATCTGTGGGGCCTTCATATGTTTTCAAAAACGTTGCTGGTATTTATACTACACAGCTTTTTGAACCGTATATCAGAAAACCGTTTTATATTCTGGCAAATCTTTCTGATCGTATTGGCTGCTGCATTTCTGCATAATTTAATCTTCTTTAGTGTATCCCTCTTTACGGAGGTTTATGCCACTGAATATGTACTCTGGAGCATACTTTTCGTAAGTTCGATTTTCACAGCAATATTAGGGAGTTTTTTACACCTGGTTAGAAATGATTCCTGATAATTATGGTAAGAGGCAGAAACCCAAATAATCTGAAGACGTCAATCCGGATATTGCAAGCCGTAATACTTATAGGTGTTATGGTAATGCTAGTCAGAATTTTTCAGCTTCAGATTGTTGATTATGAGAAATACTCACCGCTGAGTATGCAAAACTCCATTCGCATGGAGGTGGTAAACCCTGCACGCGGTCTGATTTTGGACCGCAACGGAACCATTCTTGTAGATAATCAGCCCATCTATTCCGTCACCATTACTCCGGCCAATTTCAATATGGCTAAGATCAGCAGATTGGCCGACATTCTGAAAATGGATGAAGAGATTGTCTTGAACCGTATCCGGGAGGCACAGCAGTACTCCTGGCACCGCACGTCACGGCTCTTTACTGAAGTTCCTTTTGAAGTTTTTTCCGACATACAGGAAAATGCCTGGCAGCTGCCGGGTATCGGCCATAAAGTGGAAAGCAAAAGAAACTACCCACTTGACCTGAAAGCATCACACATCATGGGTTATCTGCGTGAAGCTTCACGGGAAGAGTACCTGAGGTCCAGCCATATCAGGCTCGGCGATCGAATTGGCAAGAGTGGACTCGAGATGGTTTATGAAGACTTCCTTCGTGGCGAGCTGGGAAGTTCATACCTGAAAGTAAATGCATATGGCCAGAATTTGGGCTCATTTAATGAAGGCGAGCTGAATATCTCCCCCTCCAAAGGCGCCGATCTGATTACCACCCTGGACGCTGAAGTACAGATACTTGCCGAGAAATTGATGGAGGGAAAAACAGGCGGGCTTGTAGCACTCGATCCAAAAACCGGGGCAATAATCAGCATGGTAAGCGCACCGCAATACGACATCGAGCGGCTTGCGGGACGAATGGATATGCAATACTGGCAAAGTATCAACACCGATACTAAAACGCCTCTTTTCAACAGAGCCATCTCTACAAGACAGCCGCCCGGTTCAACTTTTAAACCCTTTATGGGCCTCGTTGGCCTGCATCTCGGCCTGGTTACAACCGAAACTGAAATCTACAATAGCGGGGCTTACATCCGGGGCCGTGCCTACCGCGATTTGGCTGATCCCGGCGATTACAATCTTGAGAGGGCATTGGCCTACTCCAGTAACACCTATTTTCTCTGGATGATGGATCGCATAGCAACGCGCAGCCTTCTGAACCAGTGGTCATCATTGATCCAGGATTTTGGAATCGGCCCGAGAAATAATATAGATCTTCCCTTTGAAACTGCCGGCATTGTGCCCGACAGCACCTATATGAACCGAAACTTCGGTGTTCGAAAATGGGGTGTGGGCGATTTAATGAGCTTAGGTATTGGCCAGGGTATGGTTTCGGCATCTCCCCTACAGATGGCAGTTGCCACAGCGTCGCTCGCAAACGGCGGGTATCGTGTTCATCCACATCTGGTAAGCCAGATCAGACACACAAACGGCGATGTAGACCAAACCAATCCTGAGGAAAAGAAAAAAATAGAATGGATCAGGGAGGAGAACCTTGATGCTGTAAAACGCGGCATGAAAGCTTCTATGCAGATTGGCGGAACCAACTACTTTGCATATATACCGGACATTGAGATACATGGCAAAACCGGAACGGCGCAGAATCCACATGGCCTTAACCATGGCTGGTTCATCGCCTACGCTCCTGCAGATGATCCGCAAATCGCCATTGCTGTGCTGATGGAAAATTCAGGGTTTGGATCTGTTTCAGCATCCCCAATCGCCAGCCTTTTAATTGAACAGTACCTGACCGGTAAAACGACCCGGCCCCACATTATGAATCACGTGCTGAACTTCTCACCAGAGGATGCGGTAGTGAATGATGTACCGGAGGAGGTGCTGGAACCATGATTAATTCAAAAGAATTTAGCTGGCCGGTACTTTTGGTTTGGTTTGCTTTAACAGCTATCGGCCTCATAGCCATTTACAGTGCAACTCAGGGGCCTGTAGCCCAGTTTTTGCCGGAGTATATTCAAAATAACTTTTCGCGGCAAATCGTCTGGATCTCACTCTCTCTTTTCATCCTGATTGCCATCCAGTTTACATCGCCGCGTACATTTCAGGGAGTGGCTTATATCTTTTACGGCATCTGTATATTATTGGCCATAGTAACCATATTTGTTGGAATTGAAGTTGGCGGTGGCCGAAGATGGCTCTCCATTTTCGGAATGAGGCTACAGATCAGTGAGTTTTTAAAACTGGCCACTGTTTTGGCCGTAGCCAACTACCTCACACACAAGCGAGATATCTCGGTTGGAAATTTTAAAACAGCCCTTACCACGGTAATGATCATTTTGGTTCCTGTGATCATCATCGTGCTGCAAAACGACACCGGAACGGCCCTGGTACTGCTTGCACTGATACCTGTTGTACTCTTTTGGTCCGGATTGCCGTATGGTTTATCGCTGCTTATCATCTCACCGGCATTAATCGGATACTTTTCTGTAATCGGCCTTCTATACGGCGCCATTGCAGCCCTAATCATAACCGTCACCATTTTTCTGCTGCAAAAACAGACCTGGCTAACGGCCTCCTCCCTGCTATTGGGAATCGTGGTTGTAATAGGCACCGAAGTGGCCCTTCACCAGGTGCTGCAGCCTCATCAGCGTGCACGAATTGAAGCCTTCGTCAACCCATCGCTCGATCCTCAGGGGGCCGGGTGGAATGTACTGCAGGCTACCACAGCTATTGGCTCAGGTGGGCTGCAGGGGAAAGGGTTTATGGAGGGTACCCAAACTCAACTGCGGTTTTTACCCGAACAGTGGACCGATTTTGTTTACTGCGTGATCGGTGAAGAGTTTGGGTTTATGGGGTCATCGCTGGTACTCCTTCTTTATGCGGCACTCTTTTTACTACTGCTCCGTATGGCCGGAATGCATAAACATCCGTTTGCTCAACTGGTGATTGTCAGCGTCACCTTTCTGTACTTTATCCATTTTGTGATAAACATCGGAAGCGCAACTGCTGTGCTGCCCATTATGGGTGTGCCTTTGCCATTTGTGAGTTATGGCGGATCAGCATTTCTTGCAAACACAATCATGCTTGCCATCTGCCTCAATCTTGATCTCTACCGACGCTCTTTCAGCATCTACCGGTAGATGAGACGTGATATGTTTGAAGTAAGGGAAACCTGGGTTCCGCCTCCTTCTAAAGATACCGTTATTGATACTTTCTGGAAGTGTATAATATTGATATTTTCCCCTATGTGACCCTTCGTGTCATCGAGTCTTCGTGGTATAAAAAGTGTACAGCCCCTATTTGTTTTATATTTTCTTACAGCCACTGGTAAGAAGGGAAATTTACAGCAGGCCACTCACTTTCGATCTTCTTCCCGAAAAACCTTATCTGTTCTAAGTTTAAAACTCTTACGGTGATGCTTTGTATATCCATACTCAACAAGGCCCTTATAATGGGTTTGGGTAGGATAACCAACATTGCTGTTCCATCCGTAATAAGGGTATTTCTCGTGGAGCTCTCTCATGTAATTATCGCGGTCAACTTTTGCCAAAATGGATGCCGCCGCAATCGACGCCGAACGGTCATCACCCTTGATGAGGCAGGTGTGCTGAATCATGGTTGTTGTAAATCTATTTCCGTCGACCAGCAGATAATCGGGGCTGGCTTTTTCTGATTCACTGCACAGAACCATAGCCCTCAGAGACGCTTTCAGTATGTTCAGCTGATCAATTTCAACCGGAGTGCACCTTTGAATGGTCCAAAACAGCGATTTCTCTTTGATCTCCAGTGCAAGCTCTTCACGCTGTTTTCGATGCAGTTTCTTGCTGTCCATAATCTTCGGATTGAGCCGGCTCTCTGGTTTGATAATCACACCTGCGGCTACTACCGGCCCGCAGAGGCAGCCCCGCCCCACTTCGTCAAGGCCCATAATGCGCTGATAGCCTTCACTCCACAATTTCTTTTCAATCAGATATCGGTCAGTCATGTTCAAGGTACAAGGTACAAGGTTCAGGGCGCAGGGTACAAGGCTCAAGGCGCAGGTGGCGCGAGATAGCGACATCC
>REDT01000266.1 GCA_007693295.1 Balneolaceae bacterium | reverse complement strand
GGGACATCATGGGAAAAAAATGTTCTTGACTTTCTTTTTCATAAAAGCCGCGGGTTGGTCATTCATGGCCAGACCCGTGGTAAAAATGACGCACCCAACTCAAAACCTCCGCCCGGATGTTCGCAAAAGCAAGAGACAAATTCGGAGGTTTCCACAACGGGATTATGAAATATACGTTCATGATTTTTCCCGGAACCCCTCGACACTGATTTGGGCGTTGATGAAAATTTCACATCTGGGAATCATGGATGTCGCCGTTAATCCGGAGCTGCGTACCGGGCTGTGATGTTGAACGCCTTCAGCATTCGGGCGCCTCATCTATGAATGATGCCGGAGATGATTTGCACCTATTCGGAGTTCTTCTGCTTTGTGATCAGATCTGTTCCGTATGAAAAGCCGACTGTTCACGTGGAAAGCTATTCAATATGCAGATTCATTGCCCAAAAATGACGCCGAAGGTGTCAAAAATGAATAGCCGCGGGTTGGTCATTAATGACCGAACCCGTGGTAAAACGACGCCCCAAACCAAAAACCTCCGCTCGGATTTACGCAAAAGCAAGAGATGAATTCGGAGGTTTCCACAACGGGATTACGAAACATCTGTTACTGAATTTTCCCTGAACCCCTCGATTTGGATTTGGCCGTTGATGGAGATACCGTCTCGGGATTGAATGTAAATCGCAATCTACCCGGCGCTGCGCACCGGGCTGTGATGTTGAACGCTTTCAGCGTTGGTTTTCTACATCATAATCCAAGGTTCAATATCTGAATACATGCTGCGGTTTTCATCTGTCCGTCAACCGTATTTAGACATCAACAGGTTTTCACCTTGAGCTCCCGATGGGTCGGGATGTCGCTATCGCGCCACCTGCGACCTGCACCTTGAAACTTAATCCTTGCTATAAACCACTTCACCGTCAATAATCACCTTCTCCACGTTGGTAAGATATTCAAAAGGGTCTCCGTCGAACAGAACAATATCTGCATCTTTCCCTCTTTCGATTGAACCTACACGGTTATCAATGCCCAGAATTCCGGCAGCGCCCAAAGTGATGGAGTGTAATGCATTTTCCATCCCCAGTCCATTTGCTGCGGCAATGGCTGCTTCATATCGCACTACGCGGGTTTTAGGCACATACCCCTCATAACCGCTTTGAAATGCTACAGGAATTCCCGCTTCATGCAGTTTCGCTGCCGTCTCAAAACTGGAATTTTTGGCCTCACCGAACGGACGAATCATTGTCGGATGAATAATGACCGGCACACCTGCTTCCCTGATCTCATCTATAACCAGGTAGGCTTCTGCAGCCCCTTCAAGCACCATTGAAAAACCAAACTCCCGCTGAATACGAAGTGCCGTCATGATATCGTGAGCAGTATGAGCCAGAACCATTGCCTTCACCTTGCCGTCCAGGAGATCCGCCAGAAGTTCCGATTTTAAATCAAGACCGTTTGTCTCCCCTTCAGCACGTTTTTTGGCATAATCCTGCGCCCTGATCAGTTCCTGTCGTAAAACAGCAACCGTTTTCGACCGGGTACCCGGCGAACTGAAGTTGTTTCGAACCGACGATCCAAGCGTGATGGAAAGCATTGTGGTTTCGTCTATAACCGCCTGATCTACCGTAGTTCCCCAGGTCTTTACAATCATGGTCTGACCACTAATAACCGCGCCGGGTCCGTGGCCGGTATGAAGCGTGGTCATGCCCATCTCCCGCAGATATTCAACCAAAAACTCACGGGCGTTATAGGAGTCGAATGCACGCAGCTCTGGCTGTACAGCGCTGGATGTTTCGAGCTGGTCCTGATCGTGGGCCTGATTGTAGTAACCGGCCAAACCTACCACCGAACGGGCATCAATCAGCCCGGGAGTTACCACCCTGGCTTCTAAAACCTCATAGTTATCCGGAATCCTGACCCGGTTGGCTCTGCCCACATTTTCAATCTTTCCATCTTTTATCAATACCACACCATTTTGTATGGGATTACCGCTTACGGTATAAACAGTCTCGCCTTTTACCGCAATCTGGGCATCCGAACGATCCGCTGAAACCATCACCAGCCCCACTGCAAGCAGTGATGCGCATAAAACTCTTACAGGAAATGACATATTCTTCAAAAAGCTATTCATAATTAATTGCCCTCATGATGTGAATGGTTACTGCTGAAACGGAAAATATCATATCCGCCGATGGCGTATTTACGATCTTCAGGATCACTTCTGTCCCACGCTTTTTCACCATCTATCCAGGTCTGCTCTACATGCGTATATACGCTGAACGGATCCCCGGAAAGAATCAGGAAGTCGGCATCTTTACCGGCATCAAGCGACCCCACCCTGTGATCAAGATCCATCATTCTGGCGCCGGCCAGGGTCAGTGCTTCAAGAGCGCGGTCACGGCTCATGCCTTCGCGCACTCCAAGAGCAGCCATCCGGAGAAAGAACCGGGAGTCTACGATAGGATCATCGGTGTGATAGGCCACATCTGCGCCGGCCTCTTCAAGCATCACTCCGTTTTTATCACGAATACCGATTGCCTCCATTTTTCCTCCGGGAGAATCCAGGCCGATTATTGAAACCCCAAGAACCCCGGCTTCAGCTATTTCATCAGCCACTTTCCACGCTTCACTCACGTGCTGGAGAACAAGCCTGTATCCAAACTCTTTGGAGAGACGTATGGCCGTTAAGATATCATCATGCCGGTGGGTATGATTATGGACAATTCGCTTGCCTTCAAGCACTTCAACGAGTGTCTCCATCTCGAGGTCCCTGGCCGGCATTTTTTCCTGGTCGCCGTCGGCTTCCTCTATTTTTTGTTTATAATCCTGTGCTTTCAGGTAGTGAGCACGCACAAGAGCGGCCGATTTTGCACGGGTACCCGGCGTTCCGCCCGCCCTCAGCGGATTGGTTCCATTTGCCATTTTCAGGCCGCCAAATATCCCGGTCTCTTCATCCACGACTACCACCATCTCCTCGATGGTATTGGCCGGACGCGTTTTCACATAAACCGTCTGTCCGCTGATCAGCAATCCCGATCCGGGCATTATATTGGCGGTTGTTACTCCACCGGCCATCGCTTTATTAAATGTTTTACTCCGGGGATCGATGGTATCCAGAATTCGCACATCCGGATGCATCGACGATGAACGGTCTCCACCATCCCCTTCACCGATATGAGAGTGTGTATCCACAAGGCCCGGCATGATCACCTTGCCCGAGGCGTCGTGGCGATCGGCATTGCGCGGTATAGTAACCGATCCGGCTGCTCCAACAGCCGTAATCTTGCCGTTTTGTATAATGAGCACTCCATTTTGGATTGGTTCACCGGAGATGGGTATTATTTCGGCACCTTCAAAAACCTGTGGCCTCTCTTGCGCCTGCAGCACAAGTATATTGCAGCACATGAGCAGCCCTAATAGGATCATTTTTTTCATAGAAGAGAATATGTGTTCAAATTTGACTTGATAAGAGAAGCTAACATACTCAAACCAATCCTGTTTGTAAAAAGAAATAATTTGATGAGCGGAGGCACTGTGCCGCGGAGAACGAGTATTGATGTGGGAAGCGAAAAAACCTTCTTGACCCTCAGTCATTTCTTTTGCCAAAGGAATTTCCCAATAGTGTCATGTCAAGCCACGCGCTGCATGTGGCGGTGATTTTCCGCATGGAGTCGAGACATCTCACTGCGATGGGTATTAGCTTAAACAACGCTCAAAATAGTCCCCCTCCATTACAAGGAGATTTCATTAGGTTTCGCTTCGTGAGGAAAAGACAAGGCACTTTTTGGGAAGAGCAGCGGGCATCCGGTCACGGAGTAGTGCGACACTCCTTCTGCCGGGCATTTCAGAACACCAATCGGGCCTTCCCGCTACCCCTCGATAATACCTGAGCGTTGATCAAAATCCTGCCTCGGGGTTCATTTGTTTCGCATCTTTACCCCGAGCTGCGCACGGGGCTATTCATTTTCAACCCCATTCGGGGTTGGATTTCCAGGTAGTTTTGGTTGTGAGCATAAACTTAAAATTCTTACCAAATCCCAAGCGCTGAAGGCGCGTCATATCACAGCCCGTGGCAACGCCACGGGTTCGGTGGTTACCCACCACACCCTCCGCATCGATTCACGTAAAACCACAAAACATAATCGGAGGTTAGTTCAAGAGATTCTGGGACAGAGCATCCGGAATTTGGGTAAATTTAAGCTAAGATGTATTGAACCGGAGTTGTGGTTTTTCGTCGTGCCCGTCTGGATTTTTTCTCCAATCTAATAAACGCTTCAAGGAGCTGCGCACGCTCGAAGGTTTCATTCTCTCACGACTCAAGACTCAAATCTCAGATCTCACTTCACAGCATTCGCGATCTTATCCACGTAGTTGAGCTCTTCCCAGGTGAATTCATCACGGCCAAAATGGCCATATGCTGCGGTTTTTCTGAACCCCGGCTTTTTAAGGTCAAATCGGGATATAATACCTGACGGAGTCATATCGAAGGTATCGGCTATAGCTTTAGCAAGCTTCATATCATCCACCGCACCCGTTCCGTAGGTGTTCACATTTATCGATACAGGGTCGGCAACACCAATGGCATAGGCGACCTGTACCAGGCACTCTTCGGCCAGCTCTGCACCCACAACGTTTTTTGCGATATGTCTTGTTGCATAAGCCGCACTTCTGTCTACCTTGGAAGCGTCTTTACCGGAAAATGCTCCTCCTCCATGTGCGCCGCGTCCTCCATAGGTATCCACAATAATCTTTCTGCCCGTAAGGCCTGTATCTCCGTGCGGACCACCGATCACAAACTTCCCTGTGGGATTAACATGAAGAATGGTATTGGCATCCATCAGTTCGGAGGGTATCACTTCTGAAATAAGATGCTTCTTAATATCCTGGCGAATTTGTGACTGCTCAACACCTTCGTCGTGCTGGGTAGAAATTACAATCGTGTCGATACGCTTTGGCCTCATATTTTCGTCATACTCAACCGTAACCTGGCTTTTACTGTCAGGGCCCAGGTATGGCATCAGGGCTGTCTTCTTGCGAATCCGTGCCAGGTTCCTGAGCAGGTCGTGCGAAAATTGAAGCGTCATAGGCATGAAAGAGTCCGTTTCGGTTGATGCATAACCAAACATCATCCCCTGGTCGCCGGCCCCCTGCCTCTTTCCACCTGCCTCATCCACACCCTGTGCAATATCAGGGCTCTGCTGATGAATCGTTGAAAGCACCCCGCATGAGTCGGCATCAAATCGGTAGCTTGCCTTCGTATATCCAATCTCCCGAATTACTTCTCTCACAATTTCCTGAATATCAACATAGGCTTCAGTGGTCACTTCACCTGACACAACAGCCAGCCCGGTGGTTACCAGGGTTTCGACAGCTACGCGTGATTCCGAATCATCTTTCAGCATGGCATCAAGGATAGCATCGGAGATTTGATCGGAGATTTTATCAGGATGCCCTTCGGACACCGATTCGGAGGTAAATAATCTTTTCATGTAATTCTATTTGATAGGTATAAAATCTGTTTTGAATAAGGCGGTCTGAAAGTACAAAAAATCTGAATCGCTTTCATGAGAAGTGACATATTCATTGCTTTTATTCCCATATTTGTAAATTCAACAATAGATAGAAATTGACCTAAGTTCGATTAAATTATGTCGTTTGAGGTACTGATGGTCCCCTCCTTTCCAAGGAGGGGATTTAGGGGTGGTTTTAAAAGGCTATGAATCAATTTTTTAACCTTTAGCCATGAAATAATGCAGCGAACCACCCCCGCCCCCTCCTTACGAAGGAGGGGAGACTCATTTCTCGAAATTTTAGAATCGAACTCTGGTAATTAAAATATCCGGTATTGTATATACCCTAACAATATCACTCAAAAAGATCTCTCGAATCCGATTCCGAGCCTTTAGGGCTGATTCCAAGATATTGATACGCCTTTGAGGCAGCCACACGGCCCTTTGGCGTACGCTGTAAAAAACCCTCTTTAATCAGAAAGGGTTCATACACCTCTTCAATGGTGCCCTTATCTTCACCCACAGCTACGCTGAGCGTGCCCAGCCCTACAGGGCCGCCCTTATAATTTTCAATAATCGCCTTTAGAATACGCACATCCATATCATCCAGGCCGTTTTCATCCACGTCGAGCGCATTCAGCGCTTTGTCGGCAATCGCATCATCTATGGCATCCAAACCGTCTACCTGTGCAAAATCGCGGGTTCGCCGCAGCAGTTTATTTACAATACGGGGTGTTCCGCGACTTCGCCGGGCAATCTCGTGTGCTCCTTTTTCGGTTATCCCAAAATCGAGAATATGCGCTGTACGAAGCGCAATACGCTGCAGCAGCTCCGTATCGTAGTAATCGAGACGCATATCGATTCCAAATCTTGCCCTGAGAGGTGCCGTAAGCAGGCCCTTCCGGGTTGTTGCTCCCACCAGGGTAAAGTGGTTCAGGTCGATCTGAACACTGCGCGCATTCGGCCCCGAATCGATTACAATATCGAGTTTGTAGTCTTCCATCGCGGAATAGAGATACTCCTCAATAATTGGATTCAGCCGGTGTATCTCATCAATAAAGAGTACGTCGCCCTCCTCCAGATTGGTAAGAAGTCCGGCCAGGTCTCCCGGCTTTTCCAATACCGGGCCTGTTGTAGGTTTGATTTGAACACCCATCTCCCGTGCAATAATATAGGCAAGAGTGGTTTTACCCAATCCCGGCGGACCTGACAGAATCACATGATCCAGCGCCTCACCCCTCTTTTTAGCAGCACTGATAAACACATTCAGGTTTTGGATTACCTTCTGCTGGCCAACAAATTCCTGCAAAGATGATGGACGGAGATTCTCCTCCACGGCCGGTTCTTTTTCTTCTGGATCTAATAGTGGATTCTGCAAAACAGTCGTATTTCTGATTTCTTTAAACTATGTTAATGCTATAATAACTATACTTCAACTGAATTGATAAACCGCTTAGATCGATATGTCAAAATCATCTTTTTCACCAGACAAACCGGCTTTTATCCCGCAATCCAAATCCCGGAAAAAAAAGCTGGCGAACCCCAAAAAGAATGAAGTATTGACCCAAAAAGGGTTAAAAAAAGATTATAGCCCCAGTGAACTTAAGATATTCGGCAGCGACTATTTCATAAACTACGAATTAAGTTGGCTAAAATTTAATTGGAGAGTGCTATCTGCGGCTCAAGACGAAAAAGTACCGCTGCTGGAGCGCGCAAAGTTCATTGGGATTGTCTGTTCCAATCTGGATGAGTTTTTTCAAAAGCGGGTTGGAGGTTTAAAAAGACAGTACCATGCGGGGGTAACAGAGCTTTCGGTAGATGGGCTAACGCCAAAAGAGCAGTTGAATGCCATCCGAAAGGATATAAAGAAGATGATTATTGCCTACCGTAATTGTTACTTCAACGAGCTGATTCCAAAATTGGAAGATGAGGGAATCCGGATTATGAATTATGCTGATCTTGATGCAGCCTATAAACAAATTGCGGATGACTATTTTGAAAAACAGCTCTACCCGATTATTACTCCACTGGCCGTAGATGAAGGGCATCCATTCCCTTTTATTTCGAATAAAAGCCGTTCACTGGCCATAAAGCTTCAGCATCCGGGCTCAGACGAGAGTCTGTTTGCCCGCATTAAAATACCGGCAAACCGCCCGCGCTGGATAGAATTGGAAAGTACGGAAAGCAGCGTGATCCTGTTGTCGATCAGCGATCTGATTGTAAACAATATCGGCCGTTTTTTCCCCGGTATGGATATCCAGTCGGCTCATATCTTCAGAGTTACCCGAAATGCAGACCTGGAGAGAAACGAGGAGGAGGCAGATGATCTGCTCGAGATGATCACAGATGAGCTGAGAGAGCGGCGATTTGCTGAAATAGTTCGGGTAGAAGTTGATAAAAAAATGCCCTCCGATGTGAAAAACTATCTCTTTAATCAGCTTGGTGTAAGACCGCATGATATCTATGAGATGGAAGGCCCGCTCGGATTGGCTGATGCTGTACAGCTTCATAATGTGAGTGGATTTCCGGGCCTGAAGTTTCCAAACTGGACACCTACACTTCATCCTGTTTTCAAACATGAAATAGATCAGGAAGCACCCAGTATCTTCTCAATTATTCGAAAAGGGGATTTCATGGTTCACCATCCCTATCACAGCTTTGAATCGTCAACCCAACGTTTTATAGAGGAGGCTGCGGCCGATCCAAAAGTACTTGCCATTAAACAGACACTCTACAGAACCTCAAACGACTCGCCCGCTATGCATGCTCTTGTAAAAGCAGCCGAGGATGATAAACAGGTGGCCGTACTGATTGAACTAAAAGCACGGTTTGATGAGGAACGAAATATAACCTGGGCTCAGCGGTTGGAGAAAGCGGGTGTGCATGTATCCTATGGAATATCAGGCCTGAAAATTCACACCAAAATGACTATTGTTGTTCGGGAAGAGGAGAACGGGTTGCGCAGGTATGCCCATATCGGCACCGGTAACTACCATCCCGATACAGCACAGCTTTATGAAGATCTCGGATATTTTACATGCCGCAACGATATTGCCTCCGATATATCCGATATTTTCAATCTCCTCACCGGATATGCCCCCGACCAGAACTACAGTAAGATGCTTGTGGCGCCAAAGCATCTCAGAAAATCGATGATCAGCTATATCGAGGATGAAATTACAGCAGCCAAAAAGGGAGAACCGGCCCGAATTATCGCTAAAATGAATAATCTTGAAGATCCGCTCATTATTCAGAAACTGTATGAAGCCTCAGGAGCAGGAGTTAAAATCGACCTGATTGTTCGCAGTGTTTGCCGTCTCATTCCCAATAAAAAAGGTCTCAGTGACAATATCCGTGTACATGCCATCATCGGCAGATTTCTGGAGCATTCACGCTGCTACTACTTCCACAACGGCGGAAATGATCGCTATTATATCGGCTCGGCCGATTGGATGCACCGCAATCTGGATGCCCGTGTTGAGGCCCTGGTGCCCATTGAGGAGCCTGTTTTGAAAGAGTATCTTCAGTTTTTTATGAATCTGGCCATGAAAGACAACCAGCAGCGCTGGGTAATGAATTCAAAAGGTCAATACCGAAAGGTGGGAAAAAAGAAAGGAGAGAGTAAAATTGCGATCCATCAGGAGCTGATGAATCATATGAAAGATGTAAAACAACCGATTCCTGCTGCTGCTGCAGTGAAAGCTGTGCCCAGGGCGTAAAAACTTACTTTCTCGGCTTTTAGCAAAATTCGAACCTATTATTCCATATCAGCGGTCAGTTTCTCAAGAAGGGCATCTGCGTCCGTTTTATAACGTCGATCCATGGCACTTGTTCTTAAAACGGCCTCCCTGGCTTCTGCGATCTCGCTAAGATTCAGGTAGGTATTTCCCAGAAACCACCACGCTTTCTCTTCAAAAAAGTGAGCCAGATCTTCCTGTTCTGTCAGATAAATAAAGTGAGGGAGGGCTGATTCAAACTCAGCCGTGTTAAAAAAGAGAATTCCCAAATTCATCTCGGCCCGGATTCGAATAAAATGATCCGGGTTGTTTGCAAGTATCTCCTGAAACTGACTTATAGCTTTCTCCGGTTCACTGTTATAGGCGTACGCGATGCCCTGGTTCATGGCTACATCCAGCACTCCGGGCCGTTCACCATCAGATCGATAGAGGTCTGCCCCGGCCATTTCGGTGTAATCGATGGCGTCAATAGAGTATGGATGGTATGAAACCTGCTGATCCAAAAATAACAGCTGCAGGCCAAAACCGATTACCACGGCCGCTGCCGCTGCCAGCATCCATCTCCTGAAAAACCCTTTTCCTCCGGAGGATGACCCTCCTTTTGAACCAAAGGGTTTATACTTGTCCTTTTTTGAGTCTAATGCGAGTTTTTTAAGATGCAGCTCTGTTTCGAACCACTCAAAATACTCCGGACTCTTCAGAAACTGCTCCCATAGCAAGTCAATCTCATCCGGTTGGAGTTCACCATTAATGTACCGATCAATCTCTTTTATGATCTGTTTCTCAGTCATGTCTCTATCTTTTAGGGGCTATTTTGGGGCTCCACATATCACGTTATTAATACATACCGTCTGCTTGTATGAACCCAATTTTTCAAATTCCTTACAAAAATAATCAAACTTTTTACATATTTTCTTTTGCACAATCACTTAATTGCTTGATAACACGATGCTTACGGATCCATGCATTATTTACGGAAATATCAAAATGTTCGGCGATCTCTTCCGAATCTGCCCCCGGATGTTCAAAAATAAATTCCACAAGGGTTCTGTGATGTCCTTTCAGGTACTCAATACAGATTTTTAAAATTTCCGTTCGCTCTTCATTAATCAGATTCCAAATCTGGGGGGCATTCACTGAAGGCTCTTCCACAAGCAGATCCAGTTCTTCAACATCAAAATCACGAATGTTTTTATAGTAGGCATGGCGCACTCCGGTAAGCATA
>REDT01000170.1 GCA_007693295.1 Balneolaceae bacterium | reverse complement strand
CATTTCTCACAAAGTGTGAACGAAAGAACTCGGTCCAACCACCCCCAGCCCCTCCTTCATAAGGAGGGGAGAATTTTTGTCTCGACATATTACCTAATCGGAGAGAGGAAACGATCAAATTTTATACCCTCAATTTCGCCATGAATTCTCATTTTGCAGCATGAATAATTGATACTTCACCACTTCAACAAGTCCCGTTTCATCCTCTTCACGCATATAAACAAAGTTATTTTGTACATGTTCTACACGTTTAGATAAAGGCCATGTCTGTTTCGCCAATAGATTCCCCTGATAATCTAATACCCACCACTCAAACATTTCCTCATCATCAATAATAGTGGCAACCCAAAAACGCCCTTCATCATCCACAAGAAATGAATCTATAGCCGGCCAGGTTTCCGGCAGATCGTAATTTCTGATGGCCCGCCTGTAATTCTCATTATCGTACTGATTCAGTGCTCGCTCACGTGTTAAGGGTTTATTGGGAAATGGGTAATAGAATGCGCGCTCATAATTTCCGTTTTCATCATACAGTTTAAATAAAAATCTGTCTGTGCGATTAACCACAATTTTTTGATCAGGGGATAGTTCAGTCTCTACGCTGAATGCAAAAGGCGCTCCAAATACACTCACAGAGTTATCCGTTCGCAGAACAATAGCTTCAGCGGCTTCAAGTTCAAGAACAGGGTCGGACTGAATTCGTCCGTCTCTATCAGATTTGAATATATAATCAACCCTTTTTTGAGACTCGTCATCACTTTGCCCGAATGATTTTATAAAGCTGATTAATATTTCATCAGAGGAAAGCACCATAAAATCTGTCGGAAAATACCCCTGCAGCATGTCAATTCTTTGATCCTCTCTGTACATAGGGATGGTGGTATCAAACTCAAGCGTATCCAAAAAATAGGCATTGATAATATTTTTACTGAAGTCCATAGCATATACATGACTCTCATCAACTGCCAAATTGTGTACATATTCAAATTCACCCGGCCCCTGTCCTTTCCGGCCTAAACTTTTTATGAATTCACCATCGGGCGTATAAACATTGATTCTTTTTTCCACGTCGTCAGAGATGAAAATCCGGCCGGTTCCATCCGTTTTTAATCCAGAAATCCTGCCTAAAAGCACATCATTCGAATCGTCTATCCGCGCTGATTCCTGTAGTTCAATTTGAAACATGGGTGTTTCATTAGCTGTGTAAACAGTTAAATTTTCCAACTCTTTGAGATCCTCCGGAAGGTTGCCTTCAGAATTAGATGAGCAAGAGATCAATAATGTTAAAAGAAGAAGAACGGAAAGTATTTGCTTCAATTTCATCCTAATAAAGATAATTTAAAATTGTACTCAGGTATCAAGTGCCCAAATGGGTCGCTATGCGGGAAACGTTCTGTTTTGATAGTCTTTAAAAGGAATCTCAAGCTGTTCGCCAAAAGTACCCCCCTCCGTTAAGTTGAGTGATGATACGGAAATTCCAAGAAGTCTCACCTCCCTGATTCCGGCTTCAGTTTCAGCAAGCAGTTTTTTTGCCATGGAGGATAGTTCTTGCGGGTTGTTGGTATAGTGGCCAAGGGTTATGCTTCTGGTTACGGTTTCAAAGTTCTTGTAGCGGACCTTCAGCGTGATTGTCTTCCCCGAAGCGTCGAGGTTCCTCATGGATTGAGAAATTTTTTCAGAAAGCTGATCCAAAAATTCACTGATCCACTCAAGATCGGAGATATCTTCAGAAAACGTTCGCTCTTTGCCAATCGACTTTCGGATCCGGTCGGGATTTACGGTTCGGTTGTCGATACCCCGGGCAATTCGGTAGTAGTGATGGCCCGACTTGCCAAACTGTTTTACAAGGTCAACTTCCTCCCACTTTTTTAAATCAGCTCCGGTTTTTATACCCAGGGATTCCATTTTTTGCTGAGTGGCTTTACCGACACCGTAAAATTCGCCAATCTTAAGAGCCTCAATAAAGGCCTGCGCTTCTTCCGGAGTGATTACAAAAAGCCCATCCGGTTTATCCATATCTGATGCAATTTTGGCAAGAAACTTATTCCCGGCTACACCCGCAGAGGCTGTCAGCTCTGTCTCTTTCTTAATCCTTTTTTTGATTTCGCGTGCAATAAGTGTTGCCGATGGATTCTGTTTATGATTGTGAGTTACATCCAGATAGGCTTCATCCAGAGAGAGAGGTTCCACCAGATCCGTATAATCGTAAAAGATCTCCCTTATCTGATGCGAAACCTCTCTGTACACTTCAAACCGGGGCTTCACGAAAATAGCCCGCGCACATAGTTTAATTGCTCTTGAAGCGGGCATGGCTGAGCGTATCCCGAATTTCCGTGCTTCATAACTTGCCGCTGCCACAACTCCTCGCCCCTGTGGAGAACCCCCTACTACAACCGGTTTGTTTCTGTATTCAGGAGAGTCCCGCTGCTCTACTGAAGCATAGAAAGCATCCATATCCACATGGATTATTTTTCTTAAGGGATTATCTTTTAAATTCATCGATGAAAACTGCTTCTGTTATAGGTAAAAAAAGAGGAAATTCGTTACCTTTCACATTAATGAAAAGTAACACAAAAATAAGTATTGATTGAATGGAAGAGTTAAATGCAGTAACAATCTACTGGTTAATATCAATCGGACTGCTGATAGGGTATATAACTGATTTATTGATGATCAAGCAAGGAATCGGAATGATTGGTAATGTGATTTGGGGAGCGATTGGCTCTGTCATTATTGGTGTGATCTGTATATTATTAGGGCTATTTGCTCCATTAGTTTATGCGGCAATAGGCTCTGTTGCTTTTCTGTTTTTGATAAATGTATTCAGTTTTCGAACTCAAGATGTTGCTGATGCTAAAGCGAGTGAACCCTATTGAACAGTGAGTGGGAAAATAGCTATTGAGAATCCGGGTTATGTATTATGGCTTATGCCAGACCCGGACTCTGCAGGCAAAATCCAAAAAATTATCCGACACCTCTCTGAACAGTTCTCTTCTCCAAGTTTTACCCCGCATATAACGCTCTCCTCCGTTCCCAAAAGGCCCGTATCTGAAATAAAAGTAAAGATGAAGCAGCTGGCTGAGGGTGTGTCTTCCTTCCGGGTTACAGCCAAAAAGCCTGAATGTGGAGAGGCCCCTTTTCAGCGGTTCTCTTGTGAAGTCACTCCGGCAACCTATTTTCTCGATTTATCAAACAATACAGATTATTTATTTGGCGGGAATTTTGGGAAAAAAGAGTTTTTCCACCTTTCACTACTTTACGGTTATACTTCTTGTGCAGACATAAAAAATTACATGAAGCGTCTTGGTGAGTTTCATAATTATAATTTGTATATACAAAGCCTCTCCCTTGTTTACTGCCAGGGCTCACCTCAAGAGTGGGAAATTATCCATAACGAAACTCTATTATGATAATGCAGGAGAATGATTTGGATCTAAATACCATATTCACGACAATTCAACAGAGTAAAAACTACCATAACTTCAATCAAAAAGAGCATGCAAGAATATAAATTTTTCGATCAGGTAAATAAAGCCTTCGACAGGGCAGCAGCTTATACAAAGTTTGATAAAGGTGTACTAGCCCAGATTAAGGCGTGTAATGATATCCTTCACATACAGTTTCCCATAGAGATGGATGATGGAACTATCCGGGTAATTGACGGGTATCGTGTTGAACACAGCCACCATAAGATGCCTACTAAAGGTGGAATTCGCTACAGCACAATGGTAAGCGAAGATGAAACCATGGCGCTGGCTGCATTGATGACCTATAAGTGCGCCGTTGTTGATGTACCCTTCGGCGGGGCAAAAGGTGGAATTAAAATCGATCCCCGAAAGTTTTCGGTACATGAATTGGAGAGAATTACCCGGCGCTATACATTTGAACTGTTTAAAAAGAATTTTATTGGTCCCGGCAATGACGTTCCGGCCCCGGATATGGGATCAGGTGCCAGAGAGATGGGTTGGATTTTTGACACCTATCGTCAGCTTAGTGATGATATTAATGCAGAAGGCTGTGTGACGGGTAAACCGGTAGGCCAGGGCGGAATTCGGGGACGAACAGAAGCAACCGGACGCGGAGTTTTCTTCGGCATCAGAGAGGCTTGCGACAATGCAGAGGATATGAAAGAGATTGGCCTCAAAAGGGGGATAGAAGGCAAAACATTTGTCGTTCAGGGCCTCGGAAATGTGGGTTACCATTCCGCAAAATATATGATTGAAGCCGGAGCCATTCTGATCGGTGTGGCTGAATATGACGGATCCATTTACAACGAAAAAGGTATCGATCTTGAAAAATTGATGGCCTATAAAACCGAGCACCGTGGTATTGCAGGATATGCTAATGCAAAAAATCTTGAGACAAATACTGCAGTACTTGAAGTTGAATGCGATATCTTGATTCCGGCAGCTCTTGAGAATCAGATCACCGAAAAGAACGCTCCCAATATTAAAGCTAAACTTATTGGTGAAGCAGCTAACGGGCCTGTTACAGACAACGCCCATAAAATTATTAAAGAGCGCGGCGCCTTGATCCTGCCAGACAGTTACCTCAACGCCGGTGGTGTGACGGTATCCTATTTTGAATGGCTGAAAAACATTCAGCATGTCCGCTTTGGCAGGATGGAAAAACGATTTGAAGAGAACAGTTATAAAAAGATTCTCTCTGTAATAGAAACCATTTCGGACCGCAAATTTACACAGGCTGAATTAGCAGATTTGGCCAAAGGAGGAGGTGAAAGAGAACTGGTCGACTCCGGCTTAGAAGAGACCATGGTAAATGCATACAATGAGATCAACGAATTGAGAAAGCACCACAATGTTGATTTAAGAACAGCCGCACTGATAAGTGCAATTAATAAAGTAGGCTTCATGTACGATGGAATGGGGATATTTCCTTAAAAAAAAGCCCGGCACTGTACAGGTGCCGGGCTTTTATCTTTTCGTGTATTTTAAATCATGAACCAAAACATCATCTAATGGTTTCTACGAAGACTTTTCCAAAAAGTTGCGCTATGGAAAAACTTTTTTAAAAAAAGTTAGAAATTACGAGTTTAAACCATGATCTCTTTCTACATCTTCATGTTTGCATTGCCGTTTGGAATTATACTCCTGGCCATCTACCTGGCGAAAAAAGATGCACGCAAGGATGGATGAGTCGCAAATCATCTCTGTTGCTTTAGATCCCTACGCCATAGGCGCCTTTATAGGCTACCTGATCTTGATTATTGGTATAGGAATTTATGCTTCCCGTTTCTCCTCTCAGGGAATATCAGAATATTTTATCGGCGGCCGTAAAATCAACCGATTTGTTGTAGCCCTTTCTGCAGTAGTCTCAGGCAGAAGTGCATGGCTGCTTTTGGGTGTAACCGGAATGGCTTATGCACAGGGGCCGTCGGCCATTTGGGCGGTGGTAGGCTATATCATCGTTGAAATTTTTCTGTTTATCTACTACGCAAGACGACTTCGAAACTTTACGGGAAAGAGAAACTGCATAACCATACCCGACTTTTTTGCGGAGCGGTTTGGCGATCATGATGGAAGGTTGAGAATAACAATAGTGACTATCTTTCTTGTATTTATGATCGGATACATCTCTGCGCAGTTTGTAGCAGGTGGCAAAGCGTTTGCCTCAGGATTTGGAATGGAGATGAATACCGGAATTATGGTGACGGCCCTGATTGTGGTTGTATATACAATTATTGGCGGGTTTTTGGCGGTCAGCCTAACGGATATGATCCAGGCAATTTTTATGATTTTGGCTTTGGTGATACTCCCGATTATTGCAATAGCAGATTATGGCGGACTGGGAGCTCTTCTTGAACAACTGGCAATAATGGATATCATGTTTGTTGATCCGTTTGCCATATCGGTCGGCGCTGCCATTGGATTTGTAGGAATCGGTTTGGGGTCGCCCGGAAATCCGCACATCCTTGCCCGCTATATGTCGATAGACGACTCTAAACAGTTACGGTTTGCAGCGGTGATAGGTACAATCTGGAATGTATTGATGGCATGGGGGGCAGTTTTTATAGGGCTCGCAGGCAGGGCATATTTCCCGGAAGCAGGATTGCTGCCGGGGGGCGATACAGAGAACCTCTTCCCGATGCTTGCGCAGCTGCACCTGCATCCGATCCTGTTTGGTATTGTATTGGCCTCCATTTTTGCAGCAATTATGTCGACTGCTGATTCGCAGCTCCTGGTTGCTGCGTCAAGCGTGGTCAGAGATATCTATGAAAAGATTTATCGAAAGGGAGAAGTGGTGCCGCAAAAAAAACTGGTTCTCTACAGCCGGATTGTGGTTTTTTCACTGGTAGTTGTTGCGCTCCTGTTTGGTTTTATTGCTGAAGAACTGGTGTTCTGGCTCGTTCTCTTTGCCTGGGCAGGACTGGGAGCATCCATAGGCCCTACATCGATTTTGGCGCTCTATTGGGGCGGCACCACCAGAGCCGGAGTTTTTGCCGGGTTGATTACAGGCACCCTTGTTACAATAGGCTGGTACTATACAGAGGGCTTAAGCGAGATCATGTATGAACTCATACCCGGATTTATTGCAGCATTTATTGCAACCTGGCTGGTAAGCCTTTTCACCAAACCTGCCCCGGAGACCAAAAAGGCATTTGAGGATATGTTTGATTGACTTTGGCGGGCTGAAGTAGCCTCGCTCTACTCCGTGATCGGATGCCCGTCAACTATCCCACCATCGCTCTTGTCATGCTGACGAATCCCGACAATGTTTTTGTGTCGGGATGAGGAAGTATCTCTTTTTTCTATATCAAAATGTGTCCACACGATAGAAGACATCGGGTTTCCGGGCGAAAAGTCCTGAACTAAAGCCAGCCATTAACGAAGCATCGGTTTTATTTTGCGACACTCAGAGTGGCCCCGGACAAGCCCCGCAGGGATGCCTTCGGCGCTGTCCGGGGTACTCCGTCAACTGCTCGCGATCTCTAGGAAAAAAGCTTCTTGAAAAAACCGGCAATACCCTTCTTTTCTTCTTCTTTTTTCTTTCCTGTTCTGCCACCTTCAAGCTGATCAAATGTAGGTCGTGGGAGCCCCTCCAGCTTACGCCCGCTTTTCTTAGCATGAGAAGGCTTTCCTTTTTTAGGTTTACCGCGGGGTTTACTGCGCTCCTGTTTTTTTCCGTTACTCTTACTCTTGCTCTTACTTTTCTTCTTGGCAGGCGGCGTTGCTGTTTTCTCTTTAACTGTTTCGGGTAGCGGCACTTCTTCCGGCGCATATCCAAGCGACTTACAAATAGTTTGTATATCACTTCTGTCCTGTTTGGATACTAGCGATACAATCTTGGTAGCTTTGCCATTGCCAATTAACTCGGCCCGCAGTTTATACTCCTCTACCTCTTCAGGCACATCATAGTTGATAACCTGCGAAGCGTGTTCAAGCGGTAAATCTGAAGCCGACATCTCCCCAACCAGCAAATGTTGAACATTTCCTGACGTAAAACGGCCAAAGCGTTCTTCAAAAGCACTTTTATCCAGCTCGCTGTGAATACTAACTGCCCGCCGGTTACTCTTTCTCAGAATTTTATAGAGGCGGTCAGCTGTACGTCTTGACGCGGTAAACACAACAACCGTGTCAGATTTGTGGTTGTCGAGATGGGCCATCAACGTGGAGATCTTGGATCTTGGAGGAACGTTGATATAGTACTGCGTGAGATCTTTTGTAATAATCGGTTCATCAATTTTTTTAGACGGTGCTTTTTCCGTTTTCTCTTTAGGCGTCGGAGATTTCTTTGCCATAGTAACCAATTCGGGATCCTGTAGTAGTGATTTTTCGGCTTCCCGCAACTCTTTACTGTCTTTTGATGCTGTAAAGATACGCTGGCATTTATTGATGATTCTTTTTGAAATCACCTCAAGATCTTCCCAGTTTTGAATCATTTCAGACTGGTCGACAATTAACTGCTCAACTTCACGAAAAACCATTCGGCCGCTTTGAAGCAGTTCGGCAAGGCGGCCCGGAGTAGCTACAAGAATAATCGGACCCGCTGCAAGGATATTCATTTGCTCTTTTATATCCCCATCTTCTGTAATACACGCACTCTCAATTGCGGCATGATAGCCTATAGCCCAAATCCATTCATCAATGGCTTTAGCCCGCTCTTTATCTGCAGTTATTACAATA
The DNA here is from genome assembly GCA_007693295.1 of Balneolaceae bacterium. Classification (GTDB taxonomy): domain Bacteria; phylum Bacteroidota; class Rhodothermia; order Balneolales; family Balneolaceae; genus Rhodohalobacter. The sequence continues at coordinate 2,402 of REDT01000170.1, read as the reverse complement.
GCTCGTGTCCCCTGCCTTCTTTCAGTTTGTGAAATCTGGTTAAGAAGTGAGATCAGATAGCCAACTTCGGGCTTCTCCTCAATGGTAGTGTTAATTACAAGATCAGAACCATTTTGTACGGCTTTAATAATCTTTTTTTGCAGTGGCGAGGGATTTTCAATGTTTACATCTTGCAATCCCTTCAAAATATTGGAACGTAGTCGAAACTGATTAAACGACAATGTGTTACCTCTTACTTTTAGATCAAAATTTCAATTTACAAGTAACCTAAGCTATAAAATGGAGCCCGGTTCAAATACTGGAAAATGCTGTTATAAAAACGTAATCAATGATTACTTCTTATGTAGCGTGGTAATATAAGCCTCACTCAACGTTTACAATTCATGAGTTCAGGTAAGCCTGCAGCTACGGCAACGGCCTGAAACGACACCCTTTAAAAGCTGATGAGGTGGTAGTCTGTGCGACCATCATTCGGTCGAATCGATTTTCACGTAACGACAATTTAAATACCGACCCTCTGAAAATAGTTCCAGAAGTGATGCTTTCCAATTGCAATTGGATAAAGCTTGTGAACAATATAAGGATTAGCAAACACCATTCCAGCAATTGAAAGGTTTAAAATTTTTATCGTGTATGCATTTAAATTTCCCGGTATATCAATCTGAAGAGCGGAGATGAAATTTGTACACCAAAATTCCCTGAGCTCTACTTACCTTCACGCAAGGTCATCAGTAAAATAATCATAGCCAACGTTAATTCAATATTCAGGCCGGTAGATATTAATGAACCGGTTATCGGCAATATGAGTAACAGAATTGAGGTGAAGATTAAAAATCTCTGCCCGGCTTGAAACAAATTTTCGAAATTTTTGCAGAATATATTTTTCATTGTTGAACGCTATTCCAAAAAGCTCGTACTTGAAGTAATGGTATTTAATAATCCATCAACCCTAAACAGAAATTTTTAGAATGGCTAAACGACTTGCTTTTTTTGCATCTAAAGAGGATGTGGAGAACTTCTATTCATTAACAACCAAAAAAGAGAATCTGTTTGAACCACACTACAATCTGTCGCCGGGCCAACATATTGTGGCCATAACAGGTGATGAAAGTAAAAAAGAGATTGGCAGGGTACGATGGGGTGATGAAGCAGAAAGAAAACCGGTTATACCTGTAGATGAAGTTGAAGGGGAGTTGAAGAAGAAAGGGGTGGAGCGCTGCATACTGCCAATCAGCGGGTTTTTTGTGTGGAAGGACGACCTGGAAAAAGACCACCCATTTTTCGTAAGAATGCTCAATGCACCACTAATGAGCACAGGCGGTTTGATTTATAAAGGGGATGACAAAAATGTGAAGATCATTACTACAGAATCAAATGTACTGGTTCAGCCAATGTCGGCCACAATGCCGCTGCTTTTAGATCGTGAAACCTCTTTTCTCTGGATGAAAAAAGATTCATCTCCCGGTGAAGTGATCTCAAAAGCCAAAAAACTCTTCCTGTTTACAGATCTTTCGGTAATGAGGGTGAGTAAAAAAGTAAACAACCCAAATAATAACGATGAAAAACTCATTCAGCCTATTCCCAAGTAAAGATATTTTGATTTTATCTCCATCCATAAAGGGTCCATTTCATTTCGAAAAACTACAATATATTTCATTTGTCACGTTACATTAAAAGAACTTTGTTAAAAGTATAAATAGTGATATTTTTCAGACTATTTTAAATCTATTGAAAGGAGTACAGTATGCTATACGGAATTACAATAAGCTTTATCATTTTAATCTGCTTTCTGCTCATCGTGGTAGTCTTATTGCAGCCGGGCCAGCGTGAAGGCCTCTCAGGCGGACTTGCAGCCGGTATGGCAGGTGGTGCAGCTATGGGTGCCCGCAGAACCGCGGATCTGCTTTCTAAAACCACATCCATTCTTGCGGCTCTGTTTTTGAGTCTCAGCGTTCTTGCAAACTTTTTCATCGACAGAGGTGATGCAACACAGAGTACCATTCAGCAGCAAGGTATCGAAAATGTACAAACCGATGATTTTACAGCGCCTTCCAGAACTCAGTCTGCTGTTCCGCAACAGGAAGATCTTGATATTGATGAGTAAGGCACTCTGAATTTTAATGCCAAATTTTAAAAGCCCGTGTATGGAATGCCTTACACGGGCTTTTTTTTAAACACTTTTGATTAAAAATCTAAGTGAAATGTTTCTGCAGTAAAAGAACTTTATGAAACCGATCAAAATTCTTATCGCATAAAAAACCAAGAATAGGTGCCGAAGTCAGGAAAAAATAAAAGCTATTTCTCAAGCAACTCTTTTACATACTCATTCTCAGGATCCATCTTGAGTGCCTGCTCGTAATAGGTATTGGCTTTATCGTCGTGCCCGCCTTTTTTCATGAGAT
>REDT01000177.1 GCA_007693295.1 Balneolaceae bacterium | reverse complement strand
CTTGAAGAGCCCAACGGACTGACAGTGGTGCTGCTGCATGGACTCAATCCCTCTTGTTACTCACTATCTTCCGGTAAACCGCCCGTTGGGGAAACCCGGCGAAAGAACAGCGGCCGGTGATGTAAAGATATGGGGATTTCCCCTATCTGAATTCAATCCTTCAGATACTATATTGGTTCTTATATATGCAGTTGTGTAAGATAGATCAAATCACAAAAAAACGTTTTTACTCTCAGAAACATAGATAACGGGCTTAGTGGAAAGATGCCCATGAATTGAAAAAAACATATCAACATGGACCGCGCAAAACTCATTATTGGCAATCAAACTCATGAACTGGACATTATCAAAGGCACTGAAGGCGAGCTTGCCATCGATATTACCAATCTTCGCAACGACACGGGTTACATAACATCCGACACCGGGTACAAGAGCACCGGGGCTACCCGAAGCGCGATCACTTTTTTGGATGGTGAAAAGGGAGTACTGCGGTACCGTGGTTATCCCATCGAACAGCTTGCAGAAAACTCCACGTTTTTAGAAGTGGCCTACCTTATCATTTATGGTGAGCTGCCCTCTCCTGTAGAGCTCGAGAATTTTACCAACGGTATTACGCGTCATACGCTGATCCATGAAGACATGAAGAAGTTTTATGAAGGCTATCCCGAGAAGGCTCATCCTATGGGTGTACTTGCCTCTATGATCAGTGCCCTGTCCACCTTCTACCCGGACGATCACAATACAAACCTGGATCCCGAGAAGGTAGATCTGACTATTAGGCGCCTCATTGCAAAAAGCGCAACGATAGCGGCCTGGTCGTACCGCAAATCACAGGGATTTCCGATTATGTATCCACAGAACCGTTACAGTTACTGCGCCAATTTTCTTCACATGATGTTCGCGCTGCCCACCGAGGAGTATGATGTTAATCCTACGGTTGTAAGAGCACTCAATACCATTTTGATTCTCCATGCCGACCACGAGCAGAACTGTTCCACTTCAACCGTCCGCATCGCAGGATCGTCGCACGCCAGTCTTTACGCGGCCATATCGTCCGGTGTATGTGCCCTTTGGGGACCTCTGCACGGCGGTGCCAACCAGGAGGTGATTGATATGCTAAAAAAAATACAGGCACAGGGTGGCGATGTAAAGAAGATGGTGGAGAAAGCAAAAGATAAGGACAGCGACTTCCGGCTAATGGGTTTTGGCCACAGGGTGTATAAGAACTTTGATCCCCGTGCCAAGATTATCAAAAAGGTAAGCGACGAGCTTCTTAGCGAACTTGGCGTGGATGATCCGCTTCTGGATATTGCCAAATCCCTGGAAGAGGTAGCCTTGAACGACAGCTATTTTATCGATCGCAAACTCTATCCCAACGTGGATTTCTATTCCGGTATTCTCTATCGCGCCATTGGCATTCCAACAGAGATGTTCACCGTCATGTTTGCCCTGGGCCGGCTGCCGGGCTGGATAGCCCAATGGAAAGAGATGCGTGATAATAATGAGCCCATTTCGCGCCCGCGACAGATATACATCGGGGAGACAAAACGGGACTATGTGAAGATTGGAGACAGGGGTTGAGGTGAGATTCTGAGAACCAAAATGTTTTTTATGTTGACTTAAGAGATTACTGCTACCCCCGGTGACTGAAACCCTAGGGAAGCAGGCCCGGGGTTTTATCTCTAAACACAAGGAGCTTCCATGACCACCACTCAGATCATCGTTCTGTTTTTGATCGTGCTTTTTGTGGCATTCAGCATCTGGAAATCCTATATGGTTGTAAAAGGAACGAGTGATGAGAATTCAGATGATTCTGGTGAGAAAGACCTGTAAGTTATCTGTTCAGATAACAACAGCTTCAAACTACTCCAGGAATTATGCCCATTACATCTTCCGATCAAATCATTAAATGGCGCAGCGACACACCCGGGTGCAGCACCACAAATCATCTCAATAATGCGGGTGCTGCGCTAATGCCTAAGCCGGTAATTGATGCCATCCATAACCACATAGACCTCGAAGCAGAGATCGGCGGATATGAAGCAGAAGAAGCCGTGGCAGATCGGATCGCAGATTGCTACAGCTCTGTTGCCAAACTGATCGGCTCATCCACATCCAATATTGCAATCGTTGAGAATGCAACGGTTGCCACCTCTCAGGCGCTTAGCGCATTTCAATACCGACAGGGTGATACGATCATAACCACAAATGTGGATTATGCTTCAAATCAGATTATGCTCTTAAGCCTCGCCGCTCGATTTGGGATTAACATTGTTCGAGCAGAGGATCTGCCTGAAGGGGGAGCAGATCCGGATTCTGTTTTAGATTTGATCAGAAAACATCGCCCCAAATTGGTGTTGATGAGCTGGATCCCAACCAACTCCGGACTGATTCAGGATGCTTTTAGCATAGGGAAGATATGCCGCGACGAGGATGTTCCATTTATACTGGACGCCTGCCAGGCCGTGGGGCAATTTCCAATTGATGTTGACGAGCTAAATTGTGATTTCCTTGCCGCAACTGCACGAAAATTTTTACGGGGTCCGCGAGGGATCGGGTTCTTGTATGTATCAGACCGGATGCTGAATCAAGGTCTTGAACCCCTGTTCCCCGACACCCACGGCGCCACCTGGACAGCCCCTGAGACATATCGCCTTGAACCCGGTGCTAAACGCTATGAGAACTGGGAGTCTTCATATGCCCTTCTGCTGGGTTTGGGCGCAGCAGCTGATTATGCAAACGGCATTGATCTTGAAATGGCAGGCAAAAGGGCTGCAGAACTCGCGGAATATACCCGTGAAAACCTCAAAGCCGCAATCCCGGGAGTTCGCGTTTTAGATTATGGGAGAGAAAAGTGTGCGATCGTTTCGGCTGCTTTTGAGAAAAGAGAACCGGAAGAGCTGGTGCTTTTACTGCGAAAGCAAAAGATCAACACTAGCGTAGCTTCACGAACCGCAGGGGTAATCGATATGAGGGCTAAAAAAGCGGCTTCAATCCTGAGAATCTCCCCGCATTACTACAATTCCGTTGATGAAATAGATCAATTCATTCAGTGCTTGACTGATATACTGGATTAATCAGGGATTCTCCTATCTCTCCTTACCGACTTTCCACTACTCCGGATAGCTCTAAAGTAACTTAAATTATAATCATGCTAAGTAACGCAAGTTTGATAAAATAGAATTGGAAAAGAGTCTTTCCTCCTTCCAAGGAGGGGTCGAGAGTGTTTAACTGTGTATTTTCAGGTTTGTGAATTGAAATGTAAACTCATTGCATATTACCAACCACCCCTTGCCGTAGGCATCCCTGCGGGGAAATCACTCCGTGGGAATCGTTTCGCTTCGCGGGATAAAAGAGGAGCGCTCGGAGCCCCTCCTTGCCCCGTAGGGATCACTATGTGGAAAAGGAGGGACTTTTCATTATCAAATTCAAATCCCAAACTCACGCTAAACCAAATTTTTCTGAAACACATACACAGTGCAGATGAATACTCTACTCCCCCTCACTTTCATAGCCATGGCGGCCATGTTCGCCTGCACCTCACCGGCAAAAGTATTTGATGATGAGGTAGAAGAGTTGATTTCAACTTCGCAATCTGTTTCCGGACTGATTACAGAGGAACGAATTGCCCATCTGCCCGAACCGGTGCGGCAGTATTTCAGGGCGTCCGGATTTTTGGGTCAGCCCATATCCACTGCAACCGAGGTGCTTTGGGCCGAGAGCAAAATAAAGCTCGGCCCGGATCAGGACTGGAGAGAGCTGGAAACCCGGCAGTATAATTTTACCGCGAGCGGATCACGGCTGGCCTATATGAATGCACGCATGGCTTGGGTGATACCTTTTGAAGGCCGGGACCGGTATCACAATGGGCAGGGCCACATGCTCGGCACGCTTGCCCGAACCATAAAAGTGTTCGACAATCACAGCCGGGAGGTAACCCTTGGAGGCGCCGTAATCCTGTTGGCAGAGGCACTGCTTGAGCCATCCATCGCCCTGCAGGAGTATATGAGCTGGGAAGCGGTTGATTCACTTACAGCCCGGGGCACCTTCCGGGATGGAGATATTGAGGTGACAGGAACCTTCTTTTTCAATGAAGAGGGTGAATATATCCGTTTTGAAAGCAATGACCGCCCCTTTGAAGTAAGCAGTGGCAAGTACGAAATGGTACCGTTCAGCATCAACCTTAAGGATTATGTGGAATCAGATGGCATCAGGATTGCCGGACATGTAAATGCAACCTGGCATCTTGAGAAGGGTGATTTTACCTACTGGGATGGCAGAATCACCGGCCTCAGAAGAGGGGTAACAACATGAAAATACATTTCAAGTAAGCGTGAGGTTTATATGCCACTGGTTTTTATTTAAAAATAATTATGGAGTAACCTGCACTCATTTTTTATGTAACCGTATGTCAAAACAAACAATAATTCATCAATCCAACGTCAATGAAATCAATACCTCTTTCACTCTTTTCACTACTCTTTATTTTATCTGTACAAACCGGCAGTGCTCAGCAAACACAAACCTTGTTCAATGGGGAGGTCTCCCACGGTGGATTTGGAGGGCCTGTTTTAAAATTCAGTGATGTGGCAGGCGAGCTCGGAGTTTGGATTGGCGGCCGGGGTGGCTGGATTATTAATTTCGACGAGAACCACGCCATTTCACTCGGTGGCGGTGGGCATGCACTGGTAACTGAACATCTTGTACCGGATCAGCAATATGGGGATTCTGAACGAGATCATTTTGCCATGAATGCCTATGGTGGTTTTATAATAGAGTACACGAACCGGTCGTATCAATTGGTTCACCTCACTGCATCGTCATTGATCGGAGCCGGCGGGTTAATGATCAGAGACCGGGATTTTGATAACGTTGACCATACACCCGACAGTTTTTTCGTCTTTGAACCCGGTGCAAACCTTGAACTCAACGTTACTGATTTTTTTAGAGTTGCTGCAGGCCTGAGCTACAGATTGACAAGTGGAATTAGCCGGGCCGGATTTACTGACAACGATTTTTCAGGTATTAATGGAACCATCACTTTAAAATTTGGAAGATTCATATGACAAAATTTTTAACCCTTTCCCTTTTATTAGTAGCTGCAATTTCTGTTGATACTAAGGCACAGGAAACCCAAACCCTGTTTTCAAACGATATCGATCATGGCGGATTTGGCGCTCCGGTTTTTGGAGTTACATTTGTAAATGGACAAGCCACATATCTTCGCGGGCTTCGAGGAGCCTGGGTTATTAATTTTCCGGGGGAACACAGTGTTCATATCGGCCTGGCCAGATACCGCACGCAGTCGGATTTCGATGCTACGGGATGGACTATTTCAAACATCAGCACGCCGGAAATGAGAACAAATTACGGCGGTTTTGAACTCGAATATGTGAACCGTTCTCATAGGCTTTTTCATTACAGCATTCAGACTCTTGTAGGATCAGGCAATGTGAGATTCCGGGACCGGGACCTTGATCTGAACCGAACATCAGACAGTTACTTTGTATTACAGCCCGGTGTAAATCTGAACCTGAATATCACCCACTGGTTCAGATTAAGCGGAGGGCTGTTTTACCGGTATGCCGGTGGGGTCAATCTTGAAGGAACCGGGGATTCTGAACTCTCCGGGATAACTTCTTTTGTAGGATTGAGATTCGGAAAGTTTTAAGAACCTGAGTTCGATTCTAAAATTTTGAAAAAATAAACTCCCCTCCTTCTTAAGGAGGGGCCGGGGGTGGTTCACTACACTATTTCATGGCTATAGATTAAAAAATTAAATCATAGCCTTTTCCCCCAAAGGGATGCCCATGGCACAACCACCCCTAAATCCCCTCCTTGTCCCGTAGGGATCACTACGTGGGAAAGGAGGGGACTTTCAGGATCTCAATTGACATATTAATAGAACTCAGGCTAAGAGCAATTTCAGGATATTTACCTGAAAATCGAATAAAAATACAGGATAACGGCAATGAGAGCAATCGTTTTCTTCCTCCTCCTCATTCACGGCTTAATCCACCTGATGGGTTTCGTGAAAGCATTCGCGCTGGCAGAGATCAGTGCGCTGATCCTGCCCATCACCCGCACTTGGGGATTGCTCTGGATGGCCGCAGCACTCATGCTTGTAACCGCCGGGGTTTTATGGCTGCTGAAGCTGGATTCCTGGTGGATCGCAGCCGGTATCGGGATCATTCTCTCGCAAATCCTTGTCTTTATCTATTGGCAGGACGCCCGTTTTGGCACCATACCGAACTTGATCATCCTGACGGTATTGGTTGGGGGTTTTCTCCGCCATTCACCCCCGCAGCCGATCTCCATAGCTGAACCCGCTCCTTTTGAGGAGCGATACGGAGACGCAGGCACCGGGCAAAGTGTTCAAACCTTCAGTCCGTTTCAGATCGATATCGACCCCATGGAGCGTTTGCTTCTGATCAATTTCGAAAAAGACCCCGATTCGCTCTACGTGGGTTTTGAGCCGCAGGCGTTTGATGATGATATCAACGGCACCGGAATCCTGGTGATTGGCTGGCGTACCGATGGCAGGATTGATGTCTACCACCAGCCCGGCTTGCATCCTGATCCCGAGAAGTTTGACATTGCGGGCAAGGGGCTGGCAAATATGCTCGAAAGAGAAATGGATGGCGCTATTTTTGAGATTACAGAGAGAGGAGCACAGGCACAGATCACATTTCAGGATCTGGATGGGCGCATGATTGAGCTGCACCTGGAAGAGAGAAGCACCAGAACCCGGAAACCGTTCGGACTGCTCGCACCCATGGGTCAGGCGGCCGAAAATCCATCAGCCATGCCGCTGGTGCTGCTTCATGACTTTTACTTCGTGCTTCGAAGTGATACAGACCTGAGTGTAAAAATCGGCGACCGGTATCACGAGCCTGACTCTTTTCCCCTGCCGCTCGATTTTTCCAGGATCCAGTTTGCACGATACAGCCCCGATCCGCTCATCGCCATGCTGAACCCGGCATTTGACGGGCTGCTTCATCCCCTTGATGAACCGGTCAATAATACGGTAATGTCGGGTGAAACCCGTTATGAACTGACGATGAACGGGCCCGTTTATGAAATCCAAAGCTTCTCACGCGCATACAAGCACCGGGAACTGAACGTCAGCTTCTCCCCTGCTTTCCCGAATATTGGTGCCCTGAGAGCCGGAGCCGAAGCATCCGGGATGTTTGAAATCGCCGGTGATCCCACTACCGGTTTTATACGGGGTGAATACAGCGTTCAAAGCAGAGATGGAGAGATCAATATCGAGCTCATTCCGTCCGGTGGATGGATCCCTAACGAATCCAAACTCACCCTTCGGTTTCTCTACCGGATGGTGCCCATGTTCAAAGAGTGGCCAACCACGTACCGCTGGACGGCGAACCTGCAGAGAACCGGAGACGATCCATTCATGATGAAGTCATCCTGGGAGAGAATTCATGCTGATGAAAAAGAATAACATAAACTCTAAATCTAAACTAATGAAACCGCAGACACTTATTTCAATATTTCTTGTATTGAGCATTCTGTTGGTTACACACAATTCTGCCCCGGCTCAGAATACCGGAGAAAATTCTGAGTGGAGTGTTGCAACCAGCCTCACCTATCCCATTGTAAGAATTTACCAGGTTCATATTGGTTACAAACCGGAAGGAAATCATGAGTTTATCTTTGGACCTGCTTATCAGAATTTTAAAAGCGGTAGTATCACCTCATATGCTATGACTTTAATTCTCGGTTACCGGTACTATGTGTGGAAGGATCTGCATTTTGAAGCGGAGCTGTGGCCGGCATATAACCCGATGTATTCGGATGTTACGGAGTCGTACTATCGCGGTGTGGAACTGTGGGCTGAAATCAAGATCGGTTATAAATTTATGCTCTACCGGAATCTGTTTATTCAGCCGGCTCCCGGCATTGGTTTCGGAATATTCAGAACCAATAAGCCTCCATTGTTCGATGAGGGTATCGATACCCCCATTTTTGTGCCACAACTGTTAATAGGTATAAATCTCTGAGGTGCAAATGAGTAAACCTGACAAACCCCTGATCTATTTTTTCCTCATCGCTTTCATACTTGCATGGGCGCTGATGGCCCTGCCGGTTGCACAAAATTACGGATTGCTTGCGGAAGATCTGCCGCTGGAACTTTTACTCATCATAGGATCGTGGGTACCCAATATTGCGGCTTTTATTGTCATCGGATTCGTAATCAAACGCAGAGGCGGGATCAAAAATCTGCTCCTCGGCTGGACGAAATGGAAGATGCATCCCGGCTGGTATTTTCTGGCTCTCTCCCCTGTTTTGTTCGGGTTCATCGTCATCGGCCTCTATTCGATGATCTATGGTTATTCACCTTCAACCGGGCTTTTTGCGGAACCCATCGAATTCCTGGGGCTGCTGGTACTGATTACCATCACCGGGGCCATGGGTGAAGAGCTCGGCTGGAGGGGATTCGCGCTTCCAAGGCTGCAATCAAAAATGAGTGCACTTCAGGCGAGTGTCGTACTAGGAGTTTTATGGTCACTCTGGCATCTGCCTCTCTGGTTTGCGGGTATGGGTTTTGAAACCATTCCATTCTGGGCGTACATGCTGATCGGTATCTCCTTTTCGATTTTGATCACCGCCGCGTGTAACAGCACAAACGGAAGCCTTGTCGCAGCCAGCCTGTTTCACCTGTTTCTAAATGTCTCTGTAAATATGATCGAAAACGAAGCCATGCCTTTGTTATCTGCTGTTTTCGTGCTTGCAGGGGTTATCACGGTTGCACTGCTTGGGAAAGAGAAGCTATCCAAAGTGAAAACATTACCCATCAACAACGAGCATCAGATCTGGGTTCAAACAACCTAAATGGATCAAATTACCCATGAATTCTCAACGGATTATTTACCCGGCAACATTACTGGCACTTTTTCTGCATTTACCGGTTTACAGCCAGGCTACGGCTGATACTGTCGCAGACACCACCTATACAAACCGGCTCACCATACTTCCGGTTTTGGGCTCTTCACCCGAAACCAGCCTGATGTTTGGCGGGGTTGCGATGCAGCAGTTTAAGCCTGCAGGTGCAGGAGCAGATACGCGCCCGTCGTATGTGATTTTATCAGCTATATACACGCTTAACAATCAGGTTCTGATTGAGCTTACCCCTGCTCTTATTCTGCCTGAGGAGTCGTGGATATTTGGCGGCTCCATGTTCGCATACTACTTTCCCGATCGCTATTGGGGAATAGGGCCGCAAACACAAACTGAGGACGAAGTGAGCGTTGAGTACAAGATGTTCAACGTAAGGCAGATGGCGCTTAAAAAGCTCAGTTCGTCATTTTATGCCGGCCCCGCAGTGCGCTGGTATAAAAACTATGATTTCGTTTTTACAGATCAGGATGATGAAGATTTTGAACCTGTGGATTTAACGGGATCTGAAGGAGGAGGCGCATTGGGAATCGGGGGAGCCGTGCGCTGGGACAGACGAAACAGTATCATGACTCCGACTGAAAATCACTTCCTGGAACTCTCCGTTCTATTTTATCCTGAACTGTTTGGAAGCTCCTTTCAGTACAGCCAGATCCGGCTGGATGCGAGAAAATATTTCAGCTTCGACCGGGAGAGCAGATCGGTATTTGCACTACACACCCGAATTCAGATCACCGAAGGAGAAACACCCTTTCTTGATCTTGCAGATCTCGGCGGGCGCGAAATCATGCGCGGATATTACCAGGGCAGGTTTCGGGATAACCACTCCGCGCAGCTGCAGGCAGAGTGGCGGCAGCATATCAGGGGCCGGTTTGGATTTGCTCTTTTTGGCGGTTTGGGGGAAGTGTGGCCATCCATGGATGAGTTCTCCCTCAGCATCTTGAAATGGGCCGCTGGCGGCGGACTTCGCTTCAACCTCAATCCCGGCGACACGACGAATATCCGGCTCGATTTCGCAGTTGGAAAAAATACAAGCGGTTTGTACCTGACGTTAGGAGAAGCTTTTTGATCATAAAGTGTCTGTGTTGATCACAGAACACGGCAGTGGAAGAAGTCTTAATCAAAAAAACCATGTTATTATACTGTATTTGATTCTTTTTAATGCGATGACAATCTAAACTACATTTCAGTCAACATCTTTTATATTTTTTAAATATGTATACCGGTATTGACACTAAAGCCTAACCTGAACATGGATTTTCTAAATAAAGCCAACAGGCTTCTTTTTTTCCTCATAGCTATTTACCTGGTGTTTTACCATTTGGCTAGCTTTCTTATCCCCCTTACGTTCGGGATATTTTTGGCGATGCTCATCCTTCCCTTTACCCGTTTTTTGGAAAAATATAAGTTCAACAGCATTCTTTCATCCCTTACCAGCACTTTTGCACTGTTTCTATTTTTAGGTGTACTCTCTTACCTGTTTACACTTCAGATTAGTCAACTTGCAGACCAGCTTCCCGGAATGAGAGGGAATATAGAGGCAGTAATAGAAAATTTAGAAGAGCAAATTGCCGCTATAACAGGGGTAACCATTGAAGAACAACAAGAAATTATCGAAGAAAGAATCCGTGCCTTGTGGGGTAATATTGAAACCCGAATAGCAGGATTCGTAGGCGGTGTACTGGAATTTACGTTAAAATTCATGTTGGCTTTTGTTTACGTTTTCATATTTCTTCTTTACCGTAAGAAATTCATGCGCTTCATTGTCAGGCTGTATTCAACTAAAAAAGAGAAAGAGAATGCCCGGGATGTAGTAAACGAAATCACCAAAGTAGTCTATCAATATTTATGGGGAAGGGCGCAGGTGATGCTCTCTTTAGCCGTAATGTATTATATCACGTTTCTGATCTTTGGGCTGCCATTTGCACTGCTCATTACAATTTTCGGAGCTTTAATTACTATCATTCCCTATTTCGGACCCCTTGTGAGCGGATTGGTGCCTATAAGCTTTGCTATAATTTTCTTTGAGGATATTTCTTATATAGTGATTTTTTCAATCACTATTATTGTCATACAGCTGGTAGAGAGCTACTTTTTTGAACCCTATTTCATCGGGAAAGAGGTAAAGCTCAACGCGCTGGTCGTAATTATCGCAGTACTATTGGGCGGAATTATTTGGGGGGTAGCCGGTATGATTTTGTTTGTGCCGATTCTTGCAACGATAAAAATCATCTCTAATCACAGCAAAGACCTAAGGCCGTTCGGGGCCCTTTTGGGTAAATGAAATCCCGGATTTATCGGAAAAGGTTCTAACCGATTAAAAGTTGTCTTCCACGAAACAACAATAGTGTTTGTTACTAAACAATATTATTGTATTTTAGCAACAAACACTATCTATTATGTTACTCAAATCCACAATAAACGAAGTTGCAGAATCTCAAAAATCTAACCTGACTCAGCGTAAATCAGGTTTACAACGGGATTTATTGCACTCCATCCCGGAACTATCTTCACATGCGTTGATCATTTCAGGAATCCGCAGGTGCGGCAAAAGTACCCTGCTGCATCAGCTATTGGAAAGCAAATATAAAGGGGCATTTTATCTGAATTTCGAAGATCCACGCCTGTATGAATTTCAATTAAATGATTTCTCCCGGATCGATGAAATTGTTAAAGAATCAAACAGCGAAGTTCTCTTTTTTGATGAGATTCAGAACATAAACGGTTGGGAAACGTACGTTCGACAAAAACTGGATGAAGGGTATAAAGTGGTAATAACCGGTTCGAATGCATCTTTATTGAGCCGGAAATTAGGCACCAAATTAACGGGCAGGCATATCACCAAAGAACTATTCCCTTTTTCATGGCCGGAATACCTCAGATTTGTAAAAAAGAATTCATCAGAATCATCATTAAAAGCGTATATGAATACAGGTGGTTTTCCTGAATATGTAAAAACTGGAAATAACGATATTCTTCATCAGCTTTTTGAAGATATATTGATTCGGGATATAGCCGTTCGCTATGGGGTGCGGGATACAAAATCGTTGCAACGCCTTGCCTTGTATCTCATATCCAATGTCGGAAAACTGGTGACCGCAAACCGGGTTAAATCCCTCATTGGGATCAGTGCTACCAGTACAGTGATGGAATATTTTTCACACCTTGAGCAGTCCTGGTTGTTCCAGTTTATTCCAAAGTTCAGCTATTCTGTACGCAAGCAAATGATCAATCCACGAAAGGTATATGCCATCGATACCGGCCTGGTAACCGTCAATTCCAAATCATTCACGTCAGATTATGGGCCTCTGTTTGAAAACATGGTTTATCTGTTTTTAAGGAGGAGATTCAAGGAGATAAACTACTTTTCTGAAGAGGGAGAATGTGATTTTATCGCTTTTCGGAAAGCAAAGCCATTGGAAATCATGCAGGTTTGTTATGAACTCACTCCCGATAATCTTGACCGGGAATTAAACGGTCTTTTTGAAGCACTCACTTTTTTTGATATCAAAAAAGGTCATATTATTACATTAAATCAAAGCGACCGGTTTGAGCGGGATGGAAAAATTGCTGAAGTTGTAAGTTGTTATGATTATTTCAAATAATCTTTAGAATCCTACTCAATTTGAAAATTTTTTCCCAAATTTAACAGCGAAATGTAATAACCATCGGAGCAATTCAGGCATTGGAAAGAGTTGTTTCGCAAAACGTCACTCCCTCCTTGTGGCGTGCAGTTCGACTTAGATAGAGAGCCGGTGGATGGGTACGAAAAGATCAGCCCAAATTTATCTCCCGGTAATTTCCCCGTGCGGATAATTATCTCCGGTAAAAATCTGAGTCAGTTTTTCAGCTACCGTTTCGGGCGGCAGATTGCGCCCGTCTTTGGCGGATGCGATAAAATCATCCACTAGCGGAAAGTCCTCTTTATCCAGTTCCCGTATCAGCTCCTGCATATCGGTTTCAATGCGGCCCGGATTAAAGACTGCCGTTTCCACCTTGTGCTCCATACTGTCCTGCTCCAGGGCGATAGTTTTTGCCAGCATATCTACGCCGGCCTTGCTGCTGCAGTAGTGGCTCCAGCCGTGGATGGGCCTTTGCGATGCACCTGACCCTACGAAGAGAACACGCTTGGTTATCGGTTCAGCCTGATAACGTTTAACAAACAGATGTGTAAGTACAGCCGGCGAAACATAATTCAGTTCGAGATGGTCACGGTACTCCTGTGTATCATATTTACCGAGTGGCCCGACGGGTTTGAGCGTTCCCGCATTGTTGATCAGCCCGATAAAATCGGTGTCTTCTGCCCGTATTGAATTCAGTACCGGTGAAAACGTCTTTTCAAGCTCAGCGGTATTGCTCAGATCGATACTCCAAATTTTGACTTCAGCTCCAAGCTTGCGCGCTTCAGCGCCGGTTTCAGTGGCTTCACTGCGTGATATGAGGTGAAGCCGTTTTCCCGGCTTAGCCAGTTTCAGCGCGACATGACGGCCAAATCCTCTTGAAGCTCCGGTGATGATAATTTCTTGCATAGCTTATTTTTTAGTTAATTTTAGGTTTAACTTTATAAATACAGTTACAGTAATGATCGTTTCAAAAAGGAATCAATTATACAGTTTTGGTCACATTGCAGCCATTAACGCAATAATAACGATTATACAATCTATCGATTCAGGCAAACTTTATAAAGTGCGGCCATGAAACAACTTAACGTTATCATTACCGGAGCCAATTCGGGAATCGGCAAAGCCGCTGCCATCCGCTTTGCCAAGGAGGGCCACACAGTGATTATGGCCTGCAGAAACAGGGGGAAAAGTGAACCGGTTCGCGCGGAGATTGAAAATCTGTCCGGCAACAATCGTGTACACCTCGAAGAAATGGATATGAGTTCCATAGCGTCAATCCGTTCGTTCTGCGAATCATATCGAAGTAAATACAAGGAGCTCGATATCCTGATCCATAATGCGGCCTATTTTAACCATGGAGCTCCATATAAGCAGAGTGTTGACGGGATCGAAATTACGTTTGCAACCAATGTGATTGGGCCCTTCCTGATGACCATGCTGCTCCGCGACCTGCTCTCTGAATCTGACGATGCCCGGGTTCTTCATGCCGGAAGCAACATCATCAAGCACTTTCTGAATCCAAAAAAAGAGATCGATTTAGAGCAGCTTCAAAATGAGCCGGAAGATCCGCGTTCTCACAGCGTCTACATCAATTATCGAAACTCCAAAATGGCGCTGCTGATGCTCACTTTCAAAATGGCCGAAGAGTTTAAAGAGGATGGAATCAACATCTATTCCCTGCAGATTAACGGAGCCACCATGTCGAAAGATGCCTTGATGAAGGTAAAGCCGCATTGGCGAATCATTGCAAGGGTACAAAACCTATTTTTTCGCCCGCCGGAATTTACCGCGAACCTTTACTACGAAATCTGCACTTCGGATCGGTTCAGGGAACTGAGTGGTGTGCATCTCAATCACAAACTGGAGGTGATGCAGCCTGCAAAAACGGGCGCCGGAATCATTACGGATATTAAGCAGGGATTGGGTGCCGATGTGTATCCGGCTTATGCCCTCAACACAGGTATGGTGAACAAAATTTGGGGGGTTTGCAGCGAACTCACGAAATCAGCCGCAGAAACATCACAGTAAGCTGAAGTACAGGAGTAAGTTATTGAGCAGACCAATTCAACTAAGCCACAAATATAGGCTAAACAGTATTGAAGCAACGAACCAATTCTCCGAGGCTGTCCAAAAAGATGCACTTTGATACAGATTAAAAATCGAACTCAGGTTTCGAGGAATTCAGGATGTTCATATTTCCGTAAATGTGATCACTCACGGCCTTTCTCACTGCTGCCTGCTCTACGGCCATAAGAATATGCCCGCCGGAATCATAACTCATCAGTTTAGAGCCCGGAATGGCAGATGCTGCAAATTCGGCATTGTGATAGAGCTGAAGCATATCGTCTTGGGCGTGGATAATCAGGGTCGGTGAAGTGATCGCAGCAATACGCCCTCCCGGAAGTGCTGCCTCGTTATCAAAAGCAGCACCTGCAGATCGTGGTGACGCAGGGTTCATGAACTCGATTAAACGATTAACCATCTCCATCTGCGAGGGTGTAAGGCCGGCGATTACTTCCTTGTTTGCCCCCATCACACCCATAAACTGCTTTTTGAACAGTTTTGATACTGCCCAATAGGGAAAGTCATAGGTAAAAATCGCCTTCAGTGCATTGCCTTTTCTGTTGGCTTCGGACTGAAGTTCAGATTCAGAAGCCGCCACACCGCAGGATAAGCACGTCAGTGATGATACCCGCTCCGGATGGTTTACGGCAAACAGAAGCGCCGAAGCCCCTCCCTGAGACATGGCTATAACGGCAACTTTATCAATCTCCAGTTGATCGAGCAGATAAGCGTATGCATCTGCCTGGTCATCCCAGGTGGTATTATCCGGTAGTTCAGATCCCAGGTATCCGAAGCGAGACGGAGCAATCCGGTAAAAATGCTCCTCCAACACAACATCTGCGATGAGTTCCCCCTGATCGTACCCGCCACCACCCCCGTGGATGACCAATACGGGATACCCGGAGGCGTTACCACCTTTACTGTATTCGATAGCACCAAAGGGTGATGGTATAATCGTACTCTTCCCGCTGATCCGTTCATAAGCTCGATTCATATCCTTGATATAGAGAACTGAACCCCAAACTATCAAAAGCAGCAATCCCCCTGCAATCCACCAAAGAATGACTTTTGCCATTATTGCCCCTCCTGTTCACTTAATAATGACTGTTTTATTCGATTTACCTCCCGGTTAAACCCCACCGGGTCTCCCATGAAAGGTGTATGAGCGGTGTTTTCCATTATAATGAGCTCTTTACCCCTGGGTGCTTGCACAAACTCGTAATACTCTTCAACCAAAACAGCGGGAGTATTGTAGTCATTACTGCCGACAATGAACCAGACCGGAACTTCCAGAGATGGGATAAGCCTGAACAGGTCCAAATCTCTCGTCTCTTCCCACATGGGCCCGCTTCCCCGGTTTGCTCCTCTTAACCATTTGGCATAATCTCTGATGGTGTACTCACTGGCTCCGAATGATATCCATGCCAGCTGTCCCATTCCGATATCCATGCTGCCACCAAACGAATCCTTCATTTTTGCGAACGATACATAGCGATCGTGCTCTTTGTATGGAGGGGGACCCAGCTCCTCAAACTCTCTTTTTTGCCGTCTTGAACCGTGCTCATCTACCTGATGCTTCAACCACTCGTATGAAATTTTTTCGGCCCGCTGAGGCTGAACAACCTGGGCAACCGAAATAAACGCGTGATAGTGATCCGGGTAGCGCTGGACGGTAAGAATTCCCAGCTGGGTGCCCCATGAGTGGCCAAGCAGGAAAATCTTTTCCTGATTAAAACGCTCCTTCAGGTACTGCGTCATTTCGTGAACATCTTCGATAAAGCGATCAAGGGTCATGGTCTCTTCACTGAAACCACTATGGTTCGACTTACCCGCTCCCCGCTGGTCCCAGTGAACCACCACGAACTCCCTTTCCAGGTCTCTGTTGAACGCCCAGTGAACCGGTATCTGTGCCGCACCAGGTCCGCCGTGCAGCCAGAGCAGGACCGGGTTGGATCTGTCTTCTCCTCGAATCATAACCCATTGATCCATCCCTCCTATTTCTATCGCTTTAAGATCTGTTACGGCATTCGGCGCGTTTATGTCCGGCGTTCTTGCAGAACAGCCTGATACCATATGAAGCACCGCAATTATGAGAAGAAAGCTGTATACGGCTTTCATAACCGGACTCTGCAATATTGTTGTTGATTAAGTAGCCTAAACCAATGTAATCGTTGAACTAAATTATATCTGTAGGGGAACACCTGATTGTTTGGTGGAAAATCTCCCTGTTATAAGCGCTCAAACAATTGTTTCCAGCGTCTCTGACGATGGCGATAGAAAAGGTGTGCAAAAGCCCAAATGAACGGAGTCAAAAGGCCCGCCTTGATCTCAATGATATCTGTATAGTGAACCAACTTTCGATCGGTTTCCCAAAACAGAATGGTGTGATTCCAAACACGTGCAAGCAGTCCGCTTTCACTGCTTTCAATTTTGTTTTTACCCCTATCAATATTTACAACCCGTATGCGATGACGGCCCAAAGGAATAAAACCGAAGAGATAGAGATTCAGGTTATAATCCTGATTTAGTTCCCACTCTTTATCAAGATCGTTTTTTCCAACCGGGATAAATTTCAAAACCGGGGAAGCAACAAACTGCAATGATTTAGGGTCTGTGATTTTCTCCCACAACTGCTCTTCACTGCAGGGTAAGTTTGTTGAAATACGTGCAATCATATTTGATTCAGCCTTAATTAAACTTCAGGTAAATTCAGAAGTTTTGAATCATGGTTTTTCAGTTTAACCACGTAATAAACGGGATTAAACCATAGCTTAACAGAATGCCTAAAAAAATCACCCAGGAACCGTATGTGACGTATATCAGGTACCGCCCCCAATTAGAGTTGAAAACTGAATTTTTGAAAACAGCTATCAACCCCAGTATTATCATTACAGGCATCAATACACTTATGGCCGCAATGCCAATCGTGATTGAATTCATGGTTGCTAAAACATTAAGATCACCAAGCTGCATTGATAACAAGATCATAAGAATTAGTAGTAATCCAGCAAAGAACTGATAGAGAAACGCACCTGTATGCAGGTTTTCCTTGTTCTGCTTCCTTATCAGCTTGTACAAATAGATACCGGGAGTGCCGATCAGGGATAGAATAATCCATAGGAAAGAGAATGAAAACAGAATGGTTTTCCACATGACCCTCAAAAAACTCTTTTGCTCAAAATACCCACCTGCACCCTGTCGGCTTGAAGAAAGAACGGTTTTATCACTAAACCGACCAACCCAGAGTGATGAAACAGGTTCATCAGCTGCACGAAAATAGTTATCGCCATCGTGCGATAGTGCCATGCTGAGCCCTGTAAGGTTTGACAGCCTTAGCGTATCTCCATCCATAAATATTCTTACCGGGTTAAAAAGCTCATCGGCTATCCTCATTAATTCAATTCTGTAACTTTTGGGAGAATACCAGCCTGTAATTTCATCCGGATCCTGGTAAAGCTGGTAGGGTGGAACAGGATTTTCTTCCTTCAAAAGTAGCTCATACAGCAGAGAGTTGATTTCCTGAAATGCATTGATAGACATATGTGTCATTGTGTAGTAAAAACCTACACCCGTTTCTTCAAAATAGCTGTAATTGGACAGATATTGATCAATCCCTCCTGAGTGGCCCTGACCCCGGTACCCTTTGGCAAATACCGTGTAATTGCCAAGGCCATATCCTGCCATTCTCTCATCTGCTCCGATAATACTGAGTGGGCGCTCCATATTTCTAAACAACTCTTCACTGATCAGCGGCTCATCATTCAGGTTTGTTTTGTTGAGCATCCAGTGAACAAATTTACCCATGTCATCCGGAGTTGTATGCAGATACCCGGCCGGATGATCATAAATAGGCCTTGGCTGCTGCAGCTCTCCCTCGTCATTATAGGAATAAGCCAGGTTCCTATGGTCACTTCCCCGGAAATCACTATTCTCCATTCCAACAGGGTCAAGAATAACTTTAGCCAGGTAATCTTCATATGGCATTCCGCTCGCATTTTCAATGATCAGGCCAAGCAAGGAGTATCCATTGTTTGAATAGGCATGTCGAGTACCCGGTTCCCATCGTGATTTCCAGTATTCGGGATAACGGTGCACAATCTCTTCCAGTGGCGGGATATGGGCATCAACTTCCACTGCAAATTCTCTCAGATAGATATCCCTGAAACCTGCCGTATGTTCGAGCAGATGCTTCAGAAGAACGGGTGATTGCTGTTCCCATCGGTTTTGAATATCCAAATCAGGAATCAGCTCGCGCAGCGGATCCTCAAGGGATAAACGCCCTTCTTCCACCAACCTCAATATGCCCAGTGCTACAAAGGATTTTGTAACAGAACCCACTCTGTAAAGAGTTTGCGGGGTCGCTTCACGCCCCTCTTCGATATTTGCCAACCCGACGGCTCCTGATTTCAATACACCCCCGCTGCTCACGATACTATAGCCAATGGAGGGTATGTTGTACTGTACCGATATGGAATCGAGCTTCCCTTCAAACCGATGGAGCTCCTGCTCACTGATCTGAGAAAATACCGGCACAAAAAGTACAACCGATATTATGAATGTGATAACTGTTTTCATTTTAATTGCTATTATAATTTCCCCCGGTTAAATCCACTGCCATGTGATGTTCATTCATCAATTATGAACAATTCAACCTGAAAATCAAAGATGAGTTTGATGTGCAGAGATTATCAACAACTTCTGAGGTCAGTCAAATTCAACCACATCGGCCCGAACAGTCACTCTTACTTTTGTATATACAAATAAATTCAGGATATCTGTATCATATCGAACATTGACCAGTGCCAGTTTTTGATTTCTTACAGTTCCGTTTGTGGCTTCAAAATTTGCCCAGAGGTTTTCAAGTGCTTCAGAGTATAACATCCCGGTACCTTCTACCCTGGCAATTGCAAACGTTGAGGCTGCTAAACCCGTAGAGTAGCTTAACCCAAATATATAGGCGGATTCCGACTCCCCCGTCACGTTTGTGACAGCAATGGAATAATTCCCTTCATTCAGGTTCACTATAGTTTGATTGGCTGACAGAAATGCTCCTGTATTTGAACATCCGGATAAAATAAAGGCGGCCAACATTAATAGAATTGACAACTTTCTCATGATATCTCCTCGTTGATTCGTTCAGATTGAGTAATAAGTAATTATACTCCAAATACGAATCGACAAGTATAGGGTTTTCCCTGATTTAGATATACTCTATACCACTTCAAACCGCTCCCGAAACCGAATTCGGTAGTTAGAAAACAGAGTTGCAGAGTTAGGCTTTCAGGAACTTTATTTATTCCCTTTATAGACTATGCAGACTAGTGTTCATGTCAAGCATGAATTGTCGGAAGCAACCTGACGGCCGCAGGTCTACAGTTCGACGATTCTACAGTCTATCCACCCAAGACCTCCGCATCTATCCAGGCAAAACCAAGAAACAGAATCGGAGGTTGGCCCGCGAAGCCCTGCGCAAAAGAATCGCGGGATCAATACCGTGCCCGACATGAAATCCATCCTTTTCCGGGGCACTTGAAGGCGCCAAATGGTCATTCCTCTTACCCCTCGATAATACCTGAGCGTTGATCAATATCATGCCTCGGGGTTCATTTGCTTCGCCCCTTTACCCCGAGCTGCGCACGGGGCTAATGATATTAAACACCTTCGGTGTTGGCGATTCCCCATCATAATCCAGTTCAATATTTGAATATATCCTGTAGTGTAAATCTGAACATCAATCATATTCACTCATCAATCCTAAGACGACCGAATATTAATCCGGACATTAAACCGAATATCGTGTGTTGTTCGCTTAAAAGTGCTTGATGATTTGGGCAGGATCTGGCTGAATCCGTATTCGAAATTGGCATTAACCGTATTTGTAAAACGGTAGCCAACCACAAATTGGGCATTGATACGGGTTTGGCCTGTTGGCGGACGTGGGTTAAAGTCGTATGCATCCGGATTGCGGTCAATCACTGAAAAGTCGTCACGCAGCGCCCTTTCCAGGTCAGCATCCAGCAGGAATCGCTGCTCGGTATCTTCAATGTAGTTTCCGGTCAGGCTCAGGTCAACGTTATTGGAGAGCTGCCTGAGAAATGGCATTCTGAAATTACGCAGCGTATAGGCGACCTGCATCCGAAGCCCTCTGGAAATCCGTTCCGACACCTGTGAGTTCGACATTGCCAGGCTGGTAAGGTTGCTGGTTTCATATCCAAGCTGCGTTCTCAGGCCGTTTTCCCAGGTCACATTTAGCTGAATGAGGGGTGAAAACCGTTTCTCGATATTTACGGAAGAGGGATCAAATTCGGGCCTGAAATCCTCAACGGTGTAGGTGCCCAGGCGGCGTGTAAATAGTTCGTCAGGGTTATTGTTCAGGTTCCATCCCAGCCGGTAGAGGCCGGTATAGGCATGGGTTAGCGTTGCGCGCTGCATGTATCTGCCGATAAATGGAATCCAGTCTTCCACACCTGCCCAGTTGAGCCGCCAGTTGGGAAGCGGTATAGGGGTAAAGTTTTTTTCTCCCACAGATCTGCCCCTGCCCAGGTAGGCTTTTCTGAAGTCTCTTTGCAGGCCAACGTTGTTCAGAACCGTAGCTTCACCCTCTGCACCCGAAATAGTATTTTCACTTGTACTCATATCATCAAAAGCTGACTGCAACTGGCTTCTGAACAGCTCTGAATAGCCCGGGCCAAACGCCCAGACACTTGAAGTTATATTTCCGGAAGCGCTGCTCACAGATGAGAAGGTATCGTCGGGAGCGAGTGAGATCGATTCCGTAATCCGTTCATCCCATTGTGTTTGCCAACTCAGATCAATTGACACATTTCTAAAGGGATTGAACCTGGTGGTTAATGTGAAATTATCCGAATAGGTATTGTTGGCCGGAATCTGGATTGTTGATACACCATCCGGATTTGAGATCAGCCTGTCTCGCTCAATCCGTTCAAAAATTCCAACGCGATATCCGAATGAAGGGGTATATGAATCGCCCCCGAACATATCGAAGAAGCGCGATCCCCCATCAAAACCTGCCTGTGATGATGTTTTAGAGTCGTTGTAATTAATATCAATGCTGCGCATGCTAAAGATTGCAAGAAACGTTCTCCGTCCAACGGCTGAGATGCGTTCACTGAATGTTTGTGATTCAGCATCTCCATTATCTGCGTTATTGGCAGCTCTGCGCCGGGCTTCTCTCTCACGGCGAGCCTCACGCTCGGCCTCTTCTGCAGCCCTGTAGAACGGAAGCCGTCGCAGCAGGTTTTCAGTATCCATCCGAAGCGTGTGGTCGAGCCGGAATGTATTGGACACCCTCGAGCCCTGGTTGGAGCCAAACGGAGAGTTTTCCCATCTATATCCACCTGCATAACGGGCATTATAGCTGAGCCAGTCCAGTGCACTGATCCTGTTAAATCGGGGCTGCCAACCGGCGGTATAGTTCTCCGCATAGCTGCTTCTTCGGGGCGAAATGTCACCGCTGATCAGGTCCCTGTATACACCAAAGGATGGATCAGGTATAAAAGCGGTACTGTCTACTCCTGGCAGGCCTGCATCACTTATCGACTCACGGGCAAGGTCAAAAATCGTTTGCGACTGGAAACTGGTCGTGATGGATGGCGTTAAATTATATCCGATACCAAGATTTGTATTGTACGTGAAACTGTGAGTTTGCTGCAGCGGAAAGTTATCCTGTCCCGGCAGAACACGGCGCAACCTCTCCTCGTAAGATCGGCGGGTACTGGCCGAAGTGGTAACATTGTTCGGCATTATCCCTAACTGAATTCCTCCAAGGGCTCCAATAAGCGGCACGTTTTCCAGAACCCCAAAAGGACGTATAAAGCGCACATTTCTGAAGTTGATGTTATAGCGAACCGAAGCGTTGTAGTTCCAGTTGTCTTGAAAACGGTATTCCGGGTTACGGCCCTTGCTGGTATTGTAAACATAGTTTACGGTGGTATTGTCGAGGGTATACCTCGAAAGCCGATTCCTGGAATTTCGTTTAGAGAAATTGGAAAGGTTTACCGAATAGCTCTCCCGGTAGGTTTCTACTTCATTTATCTGCTGTTCTATGAGGCGGTCCTGCTGGTTTTCGTTCAGGTCGGTACGGTTTCGAACCGCGCTCTCAAAATCGGTGAGACGAATATCTCCCTGGTTAGGCAGATACTTTGGCACGGAAGTCGTTCTTCGGGCAGACAGATTCACCGGGATACTCCACCCGTACCTGTCGGGAATAAAGCTGTCCAGGTTAACTGCCGTATTGATATCATACGCCAGTTCATTGCTTACCCTTCGCTGTCCCAGCCTTGAGTTCAGCGATCCGAATCCCTGCGTCTGCCGGGTCAGGTTTGCATTTATAGTGGCAAAATCGGCCAGCTTGAGAGATGATTTAACATTGGCCGCCCAGCCTCTCTCGTTGTCAAAACCTGATACACGAAGCTCATTCAGCCAGAACTGGGCATTAAGTATCGGAGTTCCATTCCCATTCGGATCATCCGGATCGTAGGGGTTTCGGATGCCCATCCCGATTTCTGTAACCCGGCCCAGTGAGGGATTCCCTTTAATCGCCACCACGGCGCCGGGAACAGCGTCTTCCAGAATATCACTCCTCTCGTAGATATCTGAAAACTGATTTCCATTCTCCTGGTCGCGCAGCTGTTTAAGCTGATTAAAAGCAGATAGAACAATATTCATACTGTTTTCTTCATACAGCCACACTATTTCCGCTTCTTCTTCCAGCTGACCGCTATTCGTGGGGTCAAATGTCTGCCAGGGATAATTGGGATCGGTTGGAGTTACAGGCTGCCTGTATTCGTAGTAGTTGTTCTCAAGGTCATTCCCGAATCGCATCACCAGCTCGGCATCTCCTCTCTCATTATAGCCCTCACCATGAACAAACATTCTCATGTTAGAGTAGTTGAGCAGGTTCAGTCCACCCGGATAAACCCGCTTAATAAGTTGCTGTGAGCCCGGCCCCAGGTTCTCTACATCAAGTACGATCGACTGTTCATTTTGAAGTGACTGGAGCTGTGTACCCCTGTTCTGGGCACGAATTGCCCCTGCCGGCTGCCGGTAGGGAACCGGGCGACGGTTAGAGTTCTCCTCAATGTTAATGGTGCTGATTCGAAGATCTGCATTTGGATCGCTCTCAATGTTGATGTTTTCATCCTGACGCCACTGACTTCCCACAAATTCAAGCGTAGCCAACCGGAGCGTGAAAGGCTGTTTATACCCCGACATCCATATTCTAATGTAGGTGATATTCTGAAAATCATTAATATCGCCAACCTGACGCATAAATTCGTCCAGTGGAATCCTGACCTGGTACCATCTGTCCTGCTGACGGGTACCGGGTACCTGGTCCACAATAAATGTTCCCGGAGCCCCAATTTGCAAGCGGGATTCATCCGCCGGATTCAATTCCACCTCATACTGAAAGTAAGCGTTGGTCAAATTCACCGTCGAGGGATTTACAAGACCTTCCGTATCGGGCCGGTTCGTGGAGGCTCTTCTTTCACTTTGATTGAGCGGCGTGTTGCCGTCGGGAAAGCCCAGCATCCGGTGAAATCGCTGGTGCAGCGGAATACCATCAAGCTGTGATTCGCCATAAAAGACATAGTCATCATTGGAGGGGTCGGCCTGGATGCGTTGAAATTTTTCACTGCCTGCGCCCCACTGCTGCCGCATCTCTTCCACAAAATCAGCAAACACCGTCTGTTCATTTAAACCATTAACCCCACCTGTATTCGGAAGTCCATCAAGACCCACATCTTCAAGTTCACGGTCTTCATTTGAAAACTGACCTTCGGGCGGAGGCGGATTTGCGGGCAGCGCTGACCGCGGGTTAGCCTGGCTGTCGAGAATAAGATTGTCGGGGTTCAGGGCCAGGCCATCTTCCGTGTTTAGTTTATTATTTGGAACCACATCCTCAGATACAAGACCGATGTCGATATAAATTTTACCATCATAATCCTCTATTGATGCTGCTGAGGGAAGTTCACCGCCGGGCAGAATGGGCTGCACCCAAAACTCGAGGAACTCAATATTGTTTTGAGTGAAATCCTCCTGTCCGGATGGTATCACAGCGGTCATGCCACCCCAGGTTTTTTCCGGCTCCTCTTCAAGCAGCTGCCTTAAATTCATGTTATAGTTATACTGGCCGCGCGAAGTAGGGTCGAAGAAGATATCCATGGTGTTTATGATCTCTTCTTGCGGATTCTGCGTTTCTCGACCCGGAAAAACATCGGTTACCCGAACAGGTTCCGACTCGGGAGTAAAAGTTACGTTATCCAATATTGAGCTGATATTTCTGGGTATGGTGTACCACGAAAACTTACTTCGGAGATCAGCCCTGTCTCTTCTCACGTCGAGGCTGGAGGCCGGCTGGCCCGGAAAATCGTCCTCTTCAAAAAATCCGGCATCAGCATCATAACCCGGCACAGCTGCCGGTGCCGCAGCAATATTCCAGCGGGTGGCATTTAGCAGGTTCACCTTGATATCTGCCCCTTCAAAATCATCTATAAACGAGAGCCCCTCCTCTTCATCCGCAAAGAGCTGATTGTTACGAATGGCCCTGCTTACGGCTCTCGTCTCGGCGATGCCGGGCCTTAATTGTGCAATCTCTCCGCTAAACGTAAACTCAGAACTTTCGCGGGTTTGCAGTACGGGCAGCCAGTCGAGAGCGCGGGTTACAAAAGGTGTATCAAACCGGGCATTGGTATCGAAGCCAAAAACGGCGTTGTTGATCGGTTCATCCCCAATCCTGATCTTATCATCAAGCGGACGCTCACTAAACCGGAAAAAGGTACCGCCCACGCTGAAGTCTCTGGCAATTTGATACTCAGCCCTCAGCCCCGTAAAGGTTTTCTGTTCAATGGATGTGAGGGCCTGATTTTCATACTCAATACGAATATCCTGCCCGGGCGCCGTATATCGATCATTCAGAATGGTGATGCTTCCAAAAGAGTAATCGACCTGGTAGTCTACGTTTTCCTGCAGTTCAGAACCGTTGGCAAATACTCTTACCGAACCTTCAACAAGGGCAAATCCAAGACTGTAATTATCCTGAAGCCCTCCTCTGGAGGTTCCCCTGAATTGATAGAATCCGTTCTTAGAACTCTGAGCGGCGTTTCTTTGGCGCTCGGTGTAGAGTTCACGATATGTGAGCCGCTCAATCTCCTCTTCCGTGGCGGGCGAGTCTTCAAGTACTTCCCTTATACGAGAGCCGAAAGGCTCCAGGTAAGGAAATACAATCAGCCCGTTTTGCGGATCCAGCGTACCGGTACCAAAATCAACCTGGTTATCCGGCTCAAGAGCGCCCTGCGAGTCTACCCTGTCGAGACCCAGGTCCTGAAGCAGGGTTGCGGTCCGGCCCGGCAATCGGTCGCGGGCTACGTTATCTTCTGTAAACAGCAGCTCAAGCTCAAGCGATTCGCGGCTGATGTTACTCACACCCAGTGAGTAGATATTTCGCATCGTGAGTGGGAAAAGATCATTATCTGTAGATACATTCGAAGGACGAAGCATCTTTAAAAAGATGCGGTCGTTACCGCTTCTGTTCAGTTCACCCACATTAACGATCTGGTTATCCTGTCCGCGATAGGTGTAAGCTACCGCCAGTACTTCCCTGGAGCCCAATCCGCGCCTGAGTGAGATATATCCGGAAATTTTATTGATCGTATAGTCGGTTCCCTCTTCAAGCAGCGTAAAGTAACCCTCTTCGAAGTTTCTTGAATCCTGAATGCCCAGATCCTCTGCAGAAACTCCTTCCTGCGGATCGCGGAACTGATCAAGCAGTTCATCATCGAAGGGGTCCAGGGCGTTATTTGGAGGGCTATACGTTCCATCCGGCTGGTCAGCAACTCCCCTGTTGGCCAGCGCAACCGCAAGCCTTGAACCGGCATCAGCCTGGATACTTTCACGCAATACCCACACCTCTACATCTGCGATCTGAAGAGTCTGGGTAAGCTGCTGAGGATTTGCCATGCTTGTTTCAAACTGCTGCCTGGTGTAAAAATCGAGAAAAAAGTGGCGATCGTCGCTATAATCGGCCGGACGAATTCTTATCGGCTGCTCCTGTGAACCGCCACTGATCGTCTCTACATTACTCTCTCCATCCTGCTGCGAAACAACCGAGGTTAAACGAAATGACCCAAGCTCCACAACCGACTTCACTCCAAAAAGGGCCCCGCTACCGCGAATAAGTGAATTCCCGGTATTCATCGTCACATTTCCCATCTCTATACTTTTGATGATCTCATCCTCATACCCTTCATAAAGTATGCTCAACCGGTTCTGGTAGTCAAAAGTCCGCTCGGTATCCCAGTCGGTCTGAATGGTAAGCTTATCGCCAATGGTACCCTGTATATTGAGCTGAAGGCTCTGATCAAAGGTAGGATCGACCCGCGTTTGCTGATCCAGCGGCAGGTTCGGGTCTTCAGATCTCTGGATGGAAGCCCCCACATTCATCGAAGCCACACCGTTAACGCGCAGGTTCACCTCGGGTGTTCCAAAAATGGTTGTAAATGCCGATTCACGCCCTCCCGGAATGGTCAGGCTGAAATCAAGCAGGCCGCGCTGCCTCTCCTGGCGAAGCTTTGACTCTTGAATTAACTGTGTCCAATTCTCCTTTATGGCATACTCCTTATGCAGTTGTGCATAGTCTCTGAAACTCATCGACACGGGTACCCCCGAACGAATGCCGGCCACTCTTCTTTCAGCTAAAAATCCGCCATCAGGACGTGTCTCCACAACAATTTCTTCGCTTGGCAGCGTTATGTAATAGAGCCTGGGAATAGGCCTGATAAAAGGATTGGCAACAAAATCACCGTACTCGGTGCGAAACGTATTTAGAAATTGCGGATCTGTTTCAGGCACCCAAACCGTATCGGCATCGGCTTGAACTTGCGTCTGTTGAGCATATACCCCGGGCGTAAATGCGAATTGAAAAATGCACCCCATCACCAAGAGTTGATAAAAACGACGTAAATTGTGCACAGGATTACACTACATTATCGGGTCCCGCGTACCGGGATTATAAATAAACTGAGATTTAACACACGTATTGTTTAACGTCGTAACAGTTTTTCGATAGAGAAATGGGATATTTTAATTAAAACAAATGGGTGCAGCACAATAATAAACTATTCACAAATATGTTGAAAGTTAAAACCATTATTAATTCATGCTCAGGCCATAGCTATGAGTTTGTCTGCTTCTACTACAAAAATTTATCCGTTGGTAACTATTTAAGTAAATCATCAATCTGAATCTTTCAGCTTTAAATTGAGCTCACTCTCACGGCTTACAACATAAAAAGAGTACTTCTGTTCCGTTTCTATAGCACTTATATTTAGGGTCATGTTGAATAGCGTTCAATTACATATACTCAGAAAGCATATTGGCCCGTTCCTTTTCTGTTTTCTTACGATGATGTTCATTCTGCTCATGCAGTTTTTGATTCTTCACGTTGATAAACTGGTTGGGAAAGGTCTGCCCATGTTTATTGTTATTGAGTTGATTCTTACAAACCTTGCCTATATGGTTGTACTGGCCATTCCGGTTGCGATACTTGTATCCACACTGATGGCATTCGGTCAGTTTTCTGAGTGGAACGAGCTCACCGCCGTGCGAGCAGCCGGAGTAAACCCTTTTCGGTTGATGAGCCCGGTATTGGTACTTGGAATTCTTTTTTTTGGTTTTACAGCCTATTTCTCCAATTACATTCTGCCGGAAGCGAATCACAAAGCCCGTTCTCTTTTCCTGGACATCCGGATGCAAAAACCGGCTTTTGATCTGCAGCCGGGTATATTTTATGAAGATATCGATGGCTACACTTTCCTTATAAAGGAGATAGACAGCGAAACCGACTCCCTGTACGATGTAAGAGTATTTCAAGATAAATCTAACGATCGAAACCAAGCTTTTATCAATGCTGAACGCGGCTGGCTGGAAAGTCCTGACCAATACACCCTTTCACTGTTTCTGTACGACGGGTCTGCGTTAAGATATATTCCCGGTGTGCGGCAGGCTGATGAAACCCTGGAACGCACGTACTTTAACAAATACCGGATGAGCTTTGACCTTTCTGATCTCGCCTTCTCCCGCTCAAATCCTGACCAGCGAAGCCGCACCGACAGAACCATGACGGCTCAGGCCATGCTGGCAGTTATTGATACTCTGCGCAGTGAGCAGCAAAACGAGTATGAAAAGTTTAGGGATCGAACCGGCCAAACAACCAGCCTGCCTTTTAAATCTGAAGTGAGCAGTGCCCTGAGAATGATGGATGAAAAAGTCCGTGATACCCTGCTGATCTACGATAGTGAATTTATTGCACTGCAGCACCTGATCAATCCAACTTCGAAAGTC
Source organism: Balneolaceae bacterium (assembly GCA_007693295.1). Classification (GTDB taxonomy): domain Bacteria; phylum Bacteroidota; class Rhodothermia; order Balneolales; family Balneolaceae; genus Rhodohalobacter. The sequence goes on along the minus strand of REDT01000177.1, from coordinate 9,605 downwards.
GGCACACTTAACCGGGCTATCCACTCTTTGGAAAATTATCGCTCAGAGCTGAACAACCTTAAAAGCAATACGGGCTGGCGGGATTTTCGAGTTGCGGAATATATGGTTGAAGTTCATAAAAAACTCTCAATCCCCTTTGCCTGTTTTGTATTTGTTCTTTTGGGTGCTCCAATTGGAATGCTTACACGTAAGGGCAATATTGGAGTGGCAGCACTTATCAGTGCAGGCCTTTTAACCGTCTACTTTATTGCAATCATACAAGGTGAAAAATTGGCTGACAGAATGATAATCAGTCCCTTCCTGGGTATGTGGGGCATTAACATCCTGTTCTTAATTATTGGCATTATACTTACCCTCCAGGTGAGTACTTCTGTTCGGCTGAGCAATCTTTGGAGCCGCGATGAATAGAATAGACCGCTACATTTTTCAGCGCCTGTTTACGATCACATTTTTTGTACTGGCTGTACTGATCATGATTTTCATGATTGTCGATTTTTCTGAAAACAGCGATGATTTTGTAGATAAAGGGGCAACGTTAAAACAGATATGGAGTGAGTATTATCTGAACTACATTCCGGAGATGACAAGGCTGGTATCGCCTCTTGCGGTACTGGTAGCCTGCCTCTTCCTCACGGTTCAGATGACTGAAAGGCTTGAGATCATCGCAATTAAGGCGTCCGGTATAAGCCTCTACAGGCTTTTAATGCCCTACCTGTTTTTCGGCATCTGTCTGGGGGCTGTTGTAAGCTACCTGGATGCCTATGTAATTCCCCAATCCAATGCCGATCGAATCGCTTTTGAACAGGAGTATCTGTCCGGCACAAGCGACCGCATCGATCGCGGTGGTATTTTCAGGCAGGATTCTGACAGTACAATTATTAACATCAATTTTTATGATGCAAGCGCAAACATCGGGTACCGCGCCACTTTTTTCGAATATGATGGAGATAAAATCCGGAGGACTATTGAAGCAAACCGCATAACGTGGGTTGATTCAACCTCAACATGGGTTGCAGACAGAGCTACCGAAAGAGTATTTGATAACACAAATTTTACTGAATTTAAAACTGAGAAGCAGGAGATCAAACTGAACATTTTGCCGAGAGATCTTGCAAGAAGATCCTCCGATATTTACCAGCTCACCTATCCCGAGGCTATGGAATATATTCAGTCGATTAAAAGAATAGGCGCCGGTGGTGTTGCTCTGCCGCAGGTTCAGCTCTTTGGGAGAATGGCCTACCCGATATCCATAGTTGTGCTCTGTATTATCGGTTTTGCGCTGGCTACTGAGCGCAGAAAAGGGGGCAAAGGCGTGTATATTGCGGGCGGATTGGCAATCAGCTTTATTTACCTCTCCATGCTGAAAGTGATTGAACCCTTTGGCATCGCAGGCACAATATCACCCGAATTTGCAGCTATATTTCCCCACGCGGTTTTCCTGACCCTTGGGATAGGTATGCTCATCGCAGCCAAAAAATAGGTCCTGTGGCCCGAATATGGGTTACCGGCCGGTAACCCTACCTTGAAATCTGCATTTTAGTTAGGCTTCCGGCTTGGGCCCGCGATAGTTATACGGCATGTCGAACTTCTCTTTGGAAGCGATAGTACCGTGTTCCGCTTCATATTTTCGAATATTTTCACTCAGCGCGTTGGCCAGTCGCTTTGCGTGATCGGGCGTGAGTACAAGACGCTTCACGACTTTTGCTTTGGGTACGGCGGGCATCATTGAGATGAAATCAAAAACAAATTCTGAGGGTGAATGGGTTATCATCACCAGGTTAGAATACGTTCCGGATGCCTCGTCCTCTTTCAGCTCTATTTCAATCGGTTTTCCTTTCTTTGGTTTATTCTGGTTCATCTTCAGGTTTTATGTTTCAGGTTAAGGTTAAGGTTAAGGCTCAGGTCTCAGGTTGTAGATGTAAACTGTCAACTGTCAACTATCCGATCACCGGTTCTGCTCAAGTGCCTTCCACTCAATATATTATTCATCCAAAAATCCATGTTGCTTCATCCACTCATCGTTATAGATTTTTGAAACATATCGTGTTCCGCTGTCGGGAAGAATTACAACCATCAGGTCGTTTTCTGTCAAATGATTCTCCCTGGCATACTGCAAAGCGCCAAAAGCAGCTGATCCGCACGAGCCACCAATAAAAAGCCCCTCCTGTTTTGCAAGTGCCCTGGTCATCTGAAAAGCATCCTTATCGCCAACCTGTACTATTGCATCTATCAAATCAAAGTCGACATTTTTCGGTATGATATCTTCCCCGATCCCTTCAGTGAGGTAGGGTTTAATTTCGCTTTTGTCAAACTCTCCGGTCTCAAAATATTTTTTATAGACCGATCCTACTGTATCCACACCAATCACTTTGATGTCAGGATTCTTCTCTTTTAGATATTTTGCCGCGCCTGATACAGTGCCACCGGTTCCCATTCCGGCAACATAATGGGTAATTTTCCCCTCTGTCTGCTCCCAGATTTCGGGACCGGTCGTCTCGTAATGGGCTTTGGTATTGCTCAGGTTATCGTATTGGTTGGGATAGTACGAGTTCGGTATCTCTTCACTCAAGCGTTTTGCTACAGAGTAGTAGCTGCGGGCATCGTCCGGCTCAACATTGGTTGGGCACACTTCAACTCTTGCCCCAAGAGCCCGAAGCAGATCAATTTTCTCCTGGCTCTGTTTATCCGTGGTTGTAAAAACACAACTGTATCCGCGAACAGCAGCCACGAGGGCGAGCCCCATTCCTGTATTTCCGCTTGTACCTTCTATAATGGTGCCACCGGGTTTAATTAAACCCTTCTCTTCAGCGTCAAGAATCATTTTAAGCGCAATGCGATCTTTAACGCTTTGGCCCGGGTTCAGATATTCTACTTTAGCCGCAACCGTGAGTTTTAAGTCGTTGGTTACGCGATTGAGACGGACCAGCGGGGTATTGCCAATTGTATCAATTATTGAATTGTGAATCATATAATTTGTTATCTCTGTGAACTGCCTTAATTTTGGCCTAAATATACTAAAATATATTGCGCGAACCTGAGCATTCGATGCTCACATTTCATCTGAAAAACTGTTATAGGGCTGATGGCGCCCCCGGAATATGAGACTTTTAACTATCCCTTTTATTTTGCTGGCTCTGTTCATCAGAACGGATTATGACCTGAGCAATGAAGAACTGCTGGATCTTACGACTGTGGAAACAGTACGGGTTTCGCTGTTTAATGCCACTCCGCCGTCAGTAATCAGAATTAATGCCGTTGATCACGAAATTCAATTTTCAGTAAATGGTGAATCTTTTGATCTGAAACCGGGTGACGGATTCGTTTACATGCGTCCGGAATCTTCAAAAATCACTCTTAATTACGGGCAAAAATCCATTCGGGCAGAACATATTACCATTACCAACGGCAGCGGCGGACTCACCCAGTTTTTCACGCCTCAGTTGGGTAACAGGGTCTATCACGGTAATTTTGAATTTGAGATAAACAGAGCACAGAACTCGATGCTAATCGTAAACTCTGTGGCATTAGAGCACTATATCGCTTCAGTTGTGGGTAGCGAGATGAATTTCAAGAATATGGAAGCCCTCAAAAGCCAGGCTGTTGTGGCAAGAACCTACGCCTTGTGGAATATTCATCATACTCCCTACCGGCAGTATCACCTGAAAGACAACGAACAGAACCAGGTGTACCTGGGTGCACTTCGGTCACGGCCCGATTATGAAGAGGCCGCACAAGCTACCTCCGGAGAAATTCTGACGTGGAGTGACAAACTGGTCTTAACCGCTTTCTCAAGCACCTGTGGAGGAGTTACCAGCAGCAATGAAACGGTTTGGAGCGGTGAAGCTCTTCCATACCTTCGCTCTACCAGCGATGGTGATATGTGCTCCATGTCACCGCATTTCGAGTGGGAGTTCTCCATTACCGAGCAGGAGCTGGCCAATCTGATCTCTGGCCGCTATGGATTTCATTATCAATCATACTCGACAATAAAAGATCCGGCAGGCCGTGTAAAATCGATAACCTTCGCCAATAGTGAGAACCGCGAACTCACCTTTAATGGAAATGAGTTCAGGCTGCTCGTCAACAGAACCTTTGGCGCGCTGGGATTACGAAGCACAAAATTCGATACGCATACACAAAACGGGGCCATTACATTTACCGGTAAAGGATTGGGACACGGAGTGGGCCTTTGCCAGTGGGGTGCCAGGGGATTTGCAGAGGCCGGGTGGAGTTATCATGAAATTTTATCATTTTACTTTAGTGGTACAAATATTGTAGATTTCCACACTATCGATAATCAAAAAATAGCCCTTTCTAAATAAGACTTATGTTTCTGGAACAACAAAAACCAAAAGATTACGACTGCGGTTACAATATGGACCTGATGATTGCCGCCATACCGCGCATAGATGATCAGGAAGAGCGTATTCGATATGCCAAACGTGTAGTCGGCCTCATCAAGCAGAGCCATCCGAATTGGGTAGACGATAAAGGACAGAGCAAACTTGCCTGGGATTACTATTTTGAACTGGCGGATTATAATCCCGAAGATTATGGAATCAAGAATCCATTTCACTCGGGCCAATTTGACGATGCTGAGTAGGCACCCGGGTTAAAGTAAAAACCTCTGAATTGAGCTTTCTCATACAAATTGACATTCTGCCCACTCTATTGCCAACCAACAGGATAGAGTCAGAAAAGGTTTTGGAATGATAAACTTTCAATTTATATTGAAAGTATTGAAAGTTTCAGTCTAAAATAAGTATGAGTTATAGCTCTTTCGACCACATCATTCCAACAGAATTTATTGAAGCCCTTGACTCACCGGCTTTTACGGAATTTTTGCGTCAAATCAGGAATTCCAGCTCGAAGTTACTATCTGTTACACTTCCCATCGCACCTATCGATCCGCTCGCAGCGCTGGAGCTAAATCCCGATTATGATGAGAAGTTTTACTGGGATCATCCCGATAATAAGATCTCCATTTCAGCTGCCGGTAAAGTTGTAGAACTGAAAGCTACCGGCTCAAACAGATTTGAAGAGATCTCGCAACAAACGTTTGATCTCAAGGGAAAAATTGACGCCTACACCGCTATTCAGCACGACATGGCCGGGCCACTCTTTTTAGGCGGTTACTCTTTTGATAACTACAATATTGGCAAGGTTTGGAAAAAATTTGGCGCAGCCCGCTTTATTCTTCCCGAGTGGATGGTTGTAAGAAGCGGTAACCTGCACCTGCTTACTCTTACCATCGACAAGAAAAGTTTTACTGTCGATGAAATTTATCAGGAAATTATAAGCCATATTACCAGTTTTATAAGCCTGTCGGGAAACCTTCAGAATCATATAGAACCGGAAACCATTAGTTCCAATATTTTATGCACGCTGCAATCACCTGACGATCGCAATCGATGGTTCCAAAAAGTAGAACATGCCAAGAAGATGATCCGGGATAAAATTTTTGAAAAAATTGTCCTCGCCCGGACCGTTACTCTTCAAATGCAGCATCAGCCCCACTTTACACAGCTCACTCATCAGCTTCGTCAAAAGTATCCTGAATGCTTCAACTTTATGGTGCAGAAAGATTCAGATACTGCATTCATCGGTGCCACGCCCGAACGACTGGCCTCTTTTAGTGATGGAAAGTTTATGACGGAGGGATTGGCCGGCAGTACATCCAGAGGCCATAGTGCCGTAGAAGATGCGGCCCTTGCTCAGAACCTGCTGGACAGCAGTAAAGATCGAGACGAACACGAATTTGTTGTGAGGGCGATAAATGATAACCTGAAAAAATTCAGCTATCGGGTAGAGCATCCCAAAAAACCCGGCATCAAAAAATTGAAGAATGTTCAGCACCTTTTTACTCCTATATCAGCGTCAATCAAAAAAGGTGTGCAAATACATGAACTGATCAATGAGATGCATCCTACACCTGCTGTGGGAGGTTATCCCCGAAAAGAGGCAGTTTCACATATTCATGAAATTGAACAGATGGACCGCGGCTGGTATGCCGCTCCCGTTGGATGGTTCAACCTGAACGGATCGGGAGAGTTTGCAGTGGCCATTCGCAGTGCCTTGATCAATAAAAACAGGGCAACACTTTATGCAGGTTGCGGAATCGTGGCCGATTCCGACCCTGAAAAAGAGTGGAATGAAACCCTGCTCAAATTCAAACCGATGATGGACTCCCTGAACAGGAATCAAAGCCGAAATGAGTAACAATCTCCGGTGGGCATCCACCCTTTTACGCTCACTCTACCAATCCGGAGTGCGCAATGCTGTTATATCTCCGGGATCCCGATCTACGCCATTGACAATCGCTGCAGCCATTCACCCGGGAATTCGTAAACAGGTTGTTTTAGACGAAAGATCAGCCGCCTTCATCGCTCTCGGCATCGGTAAGACAACCGGCATACCGGCCATACTGATATGCACGTCAGGCACAGCAGCTGCAAACTACTTCCCTGCAATTATTGAAGCCAAAGAGTCGGGTGTTCCGATGATCATTCTTTCGGCCGACCGTCCACCAAACCTGAGAGGTATCGGAAGCTCACAAACGATCGACCAGATGAAGCTTTTCGGGGATCATGCGGTCTTCTTTCATGAAGCCGGAGAGCCTCAGACGGGTGAACTGGATCTGAAAAGAGTTGACTATCTCGGAAAGCAGGCGGTTAACGCCGCTATTCATTCCGGTGGCGCAGCACATATCAACCTCCCCTTCCGAAAGCCACTCGAACCCTCTGAGGAGGAACTTAAGCAGGAGTCATACAAGTGTGAATATGATCATAAGAATACAGTTTTTCCAGTAGATAAGGGATTGACTGAAATCCATCTTGCAAGTAATCTCACAAAAAAATTGGCCGATGCCAGGCGCCCGTTAATCATTGCCGGGCCCTCAAATCCGCACCATTCACTTAGTAGACAATTACAGGAGCTGAGTAAAAAAATAATGGCTCCTGTTTTGGCTGAACCCGGCAGCGGATTGAACAGCAGTGACTTTGTAATAAACCGTTACGAGCAGTTTTTGCGGGCTGAGTCCGTTCAAGAGCGGTTAAAGCCGGATCTGATTATTCGGTTTGGTGATCAGCCATTTACCAAGTCCATTTTAACGGCACTTGAGCGATGGAGTGATTTACCGGTGATTCACTTTTCAGCCCACCGAAGCTGGCAGGATAACTCAATGAGCGTGACACAATTCATCGAGTGTTCAATAAAGACGGATATCAGGTGGGGCAACCTTTCTCAGTCAACCAACAAAAAATGGCTTTCAGAGTGGAAAAAAGAAGATCAACAGGCAGAAACCACTCTCAGAAAATCTCTGGGTGTAATCCAAAGCATAACGGATGGGCATGTTTTTAGCACACTTTCAAATCAGTCGCTTGATGATTGGAATATTATGCTCTCCAATTCATTCATCCCGCGAGATATGGCGATGTTTGGAAGAATAAGGTCAGCACAATTTGTAAATCGCGGTGCAGCCGGAATTGACGGCATCACCTCAACTGCAGTTGGAATCCATCAGGCCTCCCGAAAACCGACGCTCTGCATCACCGGAGATCTTGCCTTTCTGCACGACTCCAACGCCCTTCTCTCTTTAAAAGCTCAGGATCTGCCCCCTTTTGTAATTCTTATTGTGAATAACGGCGGCGGTACTATTTTCAGAATGCTTCCGATTTATAAAACAAAAGAGATCTATACTGAATATTTCGAAACACCGCAGGATGTACGCATTGAATCGCTGGCGAAAGCACACAACGTTACGTACAGGAAAATTGCATCCCTCTCAGAACTGAGCACTATTAACCTGATGGGCATGACCGGTTACAATGTGATCGAAATTAAAACGGATCCTGACGAAAGCATGAAACTTCGCAACACACTTTGGAATTTGTAACATGCGGCTTTACAGCGACAGCATTCAGTATCACGCAGAGATCCACTCCCGGGTAACCGGTCTGCCCCATCTGTTGCTTCTGCACGGCTTCATGGGGAGCGGTGAAGCGTTCAAACATTTAATCGAACCCCTCTCTCAATTCTGCAACCCGGTAACCATCGATCTTGCCGGACACGGTAAATCTGATACCCCGGCCGATATCTCCCTGTTTAAAACAGAGAGGCAGGTTGCGCAGATCCTGACTATTCTCGAGAGGTTCTCATTCGAAAATCTGTATGCATACGGCTACAGCATGGGCGGAAGACTGCTGTTTCAGCTCATAGCTCATCATCAAACATTCTTTAAGGGTGCTGTTATTGAGAGTTCTCACTGTGGGCTCCAGTCCAATGAGATTAGAAAAGAGCGCGTTAAAATTGATGAAGCCCGGGCAGCTTCCATCCTTGAAAACTACTCTGATTTTGTGGATCAATGGATGGAATTACCTCTGTTTGAATCAGCATCCAATCAACAGAAAAAAGAGTATTCGACACTGATGAAGCAACAGAACCCATACTTGATGGCGGCCTCTCTGAGGGGATTTGGCGCAGGAATTATGCCTTCGGTATGTGAAAAGTTGCAGAATCTCCGATTGCCTCTCTATCTTGTAGCGGGCAAATCAGATCCCAAATATGTTGAAGTGATGAGCGATATTGCTGAAAATGCCGGGAACTGCGCATTAACCGTTGTGGAAAATGCAGGTCACAGAGTACATGCTGATCAGCCTGAAAAACTTATTCAAATCATTAATTCATTTATCAAAAACACCCATGTCTGACTGGAAAACCGTTAAAGAGTACGAAGATATCACCTATAAAAAGCGTGATGGAGTATCCAGAATAGCAATTAATCGACCGGAAGTGCGAAATGCGTTTCGTCCTAAAACACTGTTTGAGATGGAAGAGGCACTGATCGATTCCCGGGAGGATACCTCCATTGGGGTTATTCTTTTAACGGGCGAGGGCCCGGCTAAAGATGGCAAGTATGCGTTTTGTTCGGGCGGTGATCAAAAAGTGAGGGGTGCCAAAGGGTACGAAGGCGGCGATGGAGTTCAGCGATTAAATGTGCTGGATATACAGCGTCTGATCCGGTTTATGAGCAAAGTTGTGATTTGTGTGGTTCCGGGCTGGGCCGTGGGTGGTGGACACAGTTTACACGTAGTATGCGACCTGACTCTTGCCAGCAGAGAGCACGCCATTTTTAAGCAGACGGATGCAGATGTGGCCAGCTTTGACGGCGGTTACGGATCTGCCCTGCTCGCCAAACAGGTTGGCCAAAAACGAGCCCGCGAAATATTCTTTTTGGGACGGAATTACTCCGCACAGGAAGCGTACGACATGGGCATGGTGAACGCTGTTGTACCTCATGATGAACTGGAAGAGACCGCATTTGAGTGGGGCCGGGAAATTCTTGGGAAAAGCCCCACTGCCATTCGCATGATTAAGTTTGCCTTCAATCTTGTGGATGACGGCATGGCCGGCCAGCAGGTATTCTCCGGCGAAGCCACACGGTTAGCCTACATGACCGAAGAGGCCAAGGAAGGAAGAGATGCGTTTTTAGAGAAGCGGAAGCCGGATTTTAGGAAGTTTCCTTGGTTAAGCCTTTGACGGACTCACCCCTCCCGAAGGGATCCCTACGGGAGGGGTGAGTCCGTTACCGAAACCGATTCTTCACT
>REDT01000108.1 GCA_007693295.1 Balneolaceae bacterium | reverse complement strand
CCCAGGCCAACCATGGTAATAACCGCCGCCACACCAATAATGATACCCAGTGCCGTGAGCAGTGTTCGCATCCGGTTTCTTTGCAGGGCTTTTACAGCTACATATGGAACGGCTGACCATTTCATCTCAATATCCCTCGTTTATCAGTTCAATATCTTCTTCATCCTTCCAGTTGGTAAGGGCTTCAACGGCATCCCGGGGCTCAATTTTTTTATCAGATCGAATCAATCCGTCACGCAGTGTTACAATTCGTTCAGAAAACCGGGCCACATCCGGTTCATGCGTAACCATTAATACGGTAAGGCCGTCACGGTTCAATCTTTGGAAGAGCTCAATGAGTTCGAGGCTGGTACGGCTGTCAAGGTTTCCGGTGGGCTCATCTGCGAGAAGTAACCCGGGTTTTGAAACCAGTGCCCTGGCTATGGCAACCCGCTGCTGTTGTCCGCCGGAGAGTTCATTGGGAGTGTGCTTTACCCGGTCGCCCAATCCAACAATTTCCAGGGCCTCTTTGGCCATTTTGTGAATCTGTTTCCAGCTGAGATTCTTTTCACTATAGATTAGCGGTAACTCTACATTTTCAAGTGCTGAAGTTCTGGGCAGCAGATGGAAACTTTGAAAAACAAAACCAAGCGTTTGGTTTCTGACACTTGCCAACTTGTCTTTGTTAAATTTCGATACATCCTCGCCATTTAACATGTAACTCCCGCTTGTGGGCTTATCCAGGCAGCCTAAAATATTCATCAGTGTGGATTTACCCGATCCGCTGGCCCCCATTATAGAGGTGAATTCCCCCGCTCTCACGGTCAGATCGATACCGCGCACCGCCTCCACCGAAAGTTTTCCGGATCTGTAAACCCTTGTTATATCCTTGAGAACTGCAATCTCCATAGGTATGGATCGGTTGGTTAATATTGAGCCTGGTTTCCGCTAAAAAGGCTTCGGCGCTGATTCTCACTTCCGGTTGTAAGAGATAGTCCAACAATAAGGCGATTGCCCGGTTCAAGGCCTTCAATGATCTCAGTGAAAACACCATCACTCAATCCGGTTTTAACCCGTTTGGCAATAATCTGATTCTCCTCAAGAAAATAGACAATCCCGTTCATTCCCTCCTGTTCCGGCGGGTCTTCCGGCCGGATAGTGTCCGGCAAACGTGCCCGTAGTGCTGTATTTCTCACGCGAATAACATCATGTGTTTCATCCGTAATAATGTTAACCTCTGTAGTCATTCCCGGCTTCAGCAGTCTTTCACTATTGTCTACTGCAATGATGGTTTCATAGTGAACCACATTGTCTTCAATCAGAGGCGCATTCCTAACCTGGATCACTTCCCCTTCAAAACTTCTGTTGCGGTGAGCGTCAACCTGAAATCGCACACGCTGTGCATCTTCAATAGTTCCGATATCAGCCTCTGAAACTTTGGCATGGATCCACATTTTACTCAGATCAGAAGCAAGCTCAAACAGAATCGGAGCATTCAGGCTGGCGGCTACGGTTTGGCCAACATCCACCTCTCTTGAAATGACCATCCCATCGGCAGGGGCTTTAATGGTAGTACGGTCTAACTCCCGCTGGGCGCGTTCCAGTGCATGCCGCCGAACCCTAACCTGGGCTTCGGCCTGTCGAAGCGTAGCGCTTGCCTGCTCTACTTCTGATGGGGCCACAAATTGGCGCTCTAAAAGCTCATTTATCCTGTTATACTGCATTTGTGCCAGCTCAAGCCCCGCTTCGGCCGATTCCAGCTCTGCCTGAGCCGAACTTACTTCGGCCTCGAAGGTTGATGGATCAATCTGTGCAATTACATCCCCCCTCTTCACCATTGAATTAAAATCAGCAAAAATCTCATCAATAATACCGGATACCTGGCTGCCTACCGTAACCTTTTGCACCGGCTGAAGCGAACCAAATGCAACTACCCGTTGTGATATATCACCGGTGTCGACAGTTTCTGTATGCAGCGGCGGCAGACCGGATTCACCGTCTGAATAAGCATAAACACCCCACCAGACTACAACGCCCGTTATTACCAATAACACGATTAAGATCCTGCCTGAGTTCATCCTGATTATTTAGTTTTGAAAAATCCAGATTTCTGCGTTTACAGAGATGCAATTTATAATAAACGTAACAAACTACCTTCATGTTCTTCGCAAATCAAGAATCGGGACACAAAATAGAGCCTGATCATGTTAAAAGATATCAAATAAGACTTAAATTCAGCCCATTACGTTCTTAGATATACATTGTGCACTCTGCAACATTATCCATGTAATCAATAAAACTGTCCACTTATGAAATGCGCGTTTTCAGCTCTAATCATTCTGATTCTTCTATATGGCTGCGGTGATCAGCCGGATACTCAAGTTGAGGCCGAAGAGGGGATTACACATGTAACATTGATGAACACCGAGTGGAAATTGATCCGCCTTCAAACCGGTGATCTCACTCAAACAGAGGTTATCGATAATCAACCCACACTTAATTTCAACCTTGAGGAGTTAAGAGTGTACGGCTTTGGCGGCTGCAATCAATATACCGGCTCTTTTTTGATTGGTGATGATAATAGTATTGAATTTTCAAGTATCGCTTCCACTAAAATGGCATGTCCTGAGATGGAAATTGAACAAACCTTTTACAAACAGATTGAAAATGTGACCACTTTTGAAATTGATGAAAACGACCAGTTATTGGTTTTAACTGATGAGGAGTCTGAAGAGGTGCTTGTTTTTCAAACTAAAGAATAAAAAACTTAGTCGAAGTTTTACACTTATTGAATAGAGATTCTTTGGCATAGCCATCCCTACGGGCGACCCCAGCCAGAAAACACTGACTGGGGCCTACCGGTGACAGATTTTTAAAAATGGTGTTTTTGGGCTACAAACAATGATATTCCCTTCACGAACACACCCCTAAATCCCCTCTTGCCCCGAATGATCCGTCAGCTGACGGAAGAGGGGACTTTTTGAACCATTGTTCTAATATTAAACTCACTTCACTTAACTAAACGCTAAATCGCCCTTCTGCCACCGATAAGGCTTAGAAGAACAGATATGATTGCAATTACAATCAGGAAGTGAATCAGGCCGCCAAGTGAGTAGCCTACCACACCAATAAGCCAGCCGATTATCATTATTACCGCGATTAAATAGAGTAGTGATCTCATAATCTTGTGTTTTTTAAAGTTAGGTTTGATTGATATTTACAGATCATTATCTAAAGGCGATCTGAGATGTCATCTCTCCACTCACTGAACCTCGATGAAATATTCTCATAGAGGTCTTCAGTTTCAGATTTTACATTAGCCCAGGTATCTTCTGATGCATCCTTTACGTTGTCAATTGCACGTTCAAGCTCAGAACGGTCATCGCGAAGTTCATCATAAGCTTCTTCAAGCCCTTCATCTGCCTCGTCACCGGCATCTTCAATTCGTGATGCAAGATCTTCGATCTGTTCGTCCATATCTTCCTTCAAGCTTTCAAGATCACTTAAAAGCTCTTCACGTTCTTCTTCAAAAGTACTTCCGTACTCATCAGAAGCATCTCCACATTGAACCATAAAAAGTGATCCAATCAGTAATAAAGCTGTAATTATAAATGCTGATAAATTATTAGATTTCATTTCTCTGTCTTTCGTTTTATTGTTTTTGTTATTAATCAGTCAACCCCTTTATTTCCGAGGCTATCTCTTCTTTCTTCTTTCCCAGTTTTTTCTGGAGATTACCCAACAGTTCGTCCTCTTTTCCCTCTACGTAGGCAAGATCATCATCTGTCAGCTCTCCATACTTCTGTTTCAGCTTCCCTTTTACCTCATTCCAATTTCCCTTAAAATTTAAATTACTCATTGTTTATCCTATTAATTTAATTAGCGATAACATATATTATTACCTGAGATATCCCAGAATGTTCCAACAGGTCAATCTGCTACGGTAAATTTCATTTTCTAAACAGCTGCTTCTTCTCCCGGTCATAATGTTCTAATTAATCTGTTAATTTTTTCTCGAAAAATACAGTATGAATTTAATTGTATGTAAAGGACTGGCACTTTTTCTGATCTGTTTTTTGTCGTTTGTAGAACTATCGGCGCAGCACTCACCCATCAAAATCACTTCTGAAAAAAACAGTAATGACAGCTACACGTTTTATGCAGAAAATTCTTCCCCTCTGCCCTACGTGGTCACTATAAATTTTACAGCACTGTTTAACTTAAACTCAGGCCGACCCCTGCCCTATTCTGCAAATGTTTCACCGGGCCGATCCCGATTGGTAAATTTGTCACCAACTATAAGCGGTCAAAGAACAAGTTTCCGCTATAGCTACAGATATCATTCCGGATGCCTCAGAACCAATCCTGAAAATATTGAATACCTGTTACCCTATCCGGAGGGTAAAAAAGCAGTTGGTGGCCGGTTAAGCAACATTAGTGATTGGATTGGACAAGATCCGCCTGAGGATTGGTATTCGGTTGTTTTTTATGTTGATGAAGAGCAAGACACTGAAATTACAGCAATCCGAAAGGGAAGGGTTATTGCCGTGCGTGATGCCGAAAATACAACTAGTGAAAATCTGCTGTTTACTACAGATCGTAATTATGTGACTCTGCTCCATGATGATTGCACCTTTGCGCGCTACTCTACATTCCGGGAGAATGGAATCTATGTTAAAGAGGGAGACTATCTCTATCCGGGCGATCCAATCGGTATGGTTGCCGGAAGTGAATATCGCTTTGGGAATCAGATCCGAGTAATGGTCTATTACAGAAATGATGCTTCCATTTCATTTCACCGTGGGGATGTGGATGGGGTTCATAATTGGAAATATGTAAAACCGCTATTCAGAACTGCAGCATCAGAAAGTGAACTCATAGAAGTAAACCAGGAATACATCAGTATCCATCCTGAAGATGTAATTACATCAGAAATGAGCCGGCGAGAGCGCAGAAGGTGGGCCAGACATAATTAACCCATATTGCGCTGTTACGTCAAAATAACGAGCACCTGGTGGAGTTTCGCTTCGCCCGAAGCTCACCAGGAAATATGGGTTAGCCGCCTGTTCGTATCCCTGCAGAGGCCAGTGCACATTTTTCCCCATCCATAGCGGCCGATACAATCCCACCGGCATAACCCGCGCCCTCTCCGCACGGATAGAGCCCTTTAATTCGAATGTGCTCAAGTGTTTTCCAGTCGCGCGGAATTCGTACCGGCGATGAAGTTCTCGATTCAGGAGCGTGAACGACCGCATCATTGGTGAGATATCCTCTCATTGACCTTTCAAACTCTTTGAAGCCATGAACAAGTGCCCTGTGGATAAAATCCGGCAGCACCTCTTTCAGTTCAACCGACCTGATTCCCGGAGCATAAGAGGTGTTGGGCAAATCAGATGAGACTCTCCCCTCTACAAAATCAACCAGGCGCTGAGCAGGGGCGGTTTGGGTTTTGCCGCCTTCAAGCCAGGCTTTCTGCTCAATAGATTTTTGAAACTCCATGGCTGCCAGCGGGCCATGATCAGCAAACGGTTTAAAATCCTCCTCCCTGAGCTCCACCACGATTCCCGAATTGGCCGTTGCCCGTGCCCTCCGCGATGAAGACCAGCCGTTGGTAACAATCTCGCCGGGGCTTGTGGCACAGGGGGCAATCACTCCACCCGGACACATGCAGAACGAATAGACCCCTCTTCCATCCACCTGCCGTGAAATATTGTAGGGTGACGGAGGCAAATATTCACCGCGATCTTCGCAACTGTACTGTATAGAATCTATCAGCTCTTGAGAGTGCTCTACCCGAACTCCCATCGCCAGTGGTTTTAATTCGATTTCAATCCCTTTTCGATGTAGCAGCTCAAAAATATCACGAGCGGAGTGCCCTGTAGCAAGAATAACCTTGTCAGAGCGATATGTATCACCGGAAAGGGTTTTTAAGCCCTTAATCTGATCTCCGTCCAGGATTAAATCCGTCACGCGCGTATCAAAATGGATCTCTCCCCCCTGCTGTTTTATACACTCCCGCATCGCTGAAATAATGGGAGGCAGTTTATTGGTTCCGATATGCGGGTGTGCCTCCACCATGATATTCCTGACCGCACCGAATCCCACCAGCAGTTTCAGGATACGGTCCACATCGCCCCTTTTTTTGCTCCGGGTATAGAGCTTGCCATCTGAATAGGTACCCGCCCCGCCTTCTCCAAAACAGTAGTTGGAGTCTTCGTTAACGATATGATCTACGTTAATACTTTTAAGATCCTTGATGCGGGCTTTTACGTCCTTTCCACGCTCAAAAATCACCGGTTTTTTGCCCAGTTCAATCAGTTTTAATGCCGCGAAGAGTCCGGCAGGCCCCATCCCCACAATCAACACCTCTTCTGCATTCGTTACATCAGGGTAGTCGGGGATCGATACAGGCTCTTCTACGAATGGCTCCCCGGCATATACTACTGCCTTTAAATTAATAATAACATCCTTTTGGCGGGCATCAATGGAGCGTTTCAAAATCTCTACATGAGTAATCTCACTTTCAGGGATGTTCTCTTTATGCGAAATGTAAGATCGGAGTTTATCCGGCTCACCGGCGGTTTCGGGCGGCACACGTAACTGAAGTTCTTTTTTCACGCTGAATGGTTATTTCAGAAGTTGAAGTTGAATTTTTTGGTACTGTTCTGAAAACGTAAGGTAGGAAGAAGTATTGAATGATTTGTTGTGTTATGAAGGCTGACGGTTTTTTTGACCAAAGACACTTCCGAATCCATGAGTCTATTGATGATGGCTCCGGAGGAGTCTTTGGTCGGTAACAGCTAAAGGCTACACTATCCAAAGTGAGAGCTAGTAATATTGTACCGGGTACTGCGTCAGCATGCCACGTTTACCTGAAGCAACAAAGTCCACGTTAACAAATAGAAATTGTGAGACAGCAATAATAAATGCAGATAAACGCACCGCTCATACCCGGCCGGCGCCGACTACCGGGCCACCGCGAAAGCCGAAGCGCTCCGCGACAGTGTCCAGCGAACGCCTGTGGTGCTCGCGGTCGCGCTTGTGGGTTAGTATGAACCGGACCGATGCCCGCAGGCGTCGCGGGAGCGGGAACCAGCGGTCGAAGTCGAGCCCGTTCTGGGAGACGATCTTATTGAATTGCCCTCCCGGGACCGCCTCCGCGATCAGACTGAGATTGTACAGCTGAAGCGATCCGAACGCGGCGACCATTACCAATTGGGGGGCTTTCCGGCGGAGGTCCTCAGCGTCCACTGCGTAGAGGGGCACCTGGGTCAGCTTGCCGAGAAACAGCAGGTGGGTGAGGAAGTACGCGGCGTTGCCGCCCGAAGGGAAGGGGATCGTCACGGAACGGTTCTGAATCGACAGGATCCTACCGCTTGCTGACGTGTAAGGTTCGTATGGATTCTCACCGCGAATCAGGGATCCGGTGCAGTTAATGACCCAGCTGCCCGGCTCGAACGGCATCGTGGCCCCGGACCGGAGGATAACCTCGGCAGCGCCGTCATGATCGACCACGTCAGCGAGATATCCCATGACAACCTCGTTCAGTCCGGCCGCGATGGTATCGTTCTCGGCCTCCGAGAGATATGCGCCCAGGAAGTTCCCGGTCTCCGGTGTCAGCCAGACCCCGTAATTTTCGCGGAACCAATCCATGGCCTCGGCCTCGTTTGTACCGTCGAAGCGGCGAGCCATCCCGGTGAAGGCCGAGCTCGTGAGCTCGCCCTTGTACCACCGGCTCGCCCCACTCGGGAATAATCGATCACGGCTGGTAAAGAACGTGCCCGGCCCGGCAACCAGATTGACCTCCCTGCCGGGCTGCCCGGTGATCAGCGTGTGGGCCGTGTCCATGCCGGTCTTGCCACCGCCGACGATCCACACCGGCGCATCGCTGGCCTGCATCTCCGGCCCCCGCACGTCGAAGTAATCCGGTGAGACCGAGCGGGCGCGGGTGCTCGACAGCTCGAGCGGCGCGTTTGTTTCTACCCCTTGCCCGTATGCCTTAATCAGCCGGTCGGCCTCGATTTCGATTTCACGGCCTTCGCCGGAGATGCAGTTTATTCGCACCA
This sequence comes from Balneolaceae bacterium, assembly GCA_007693295.1. Classification (GTDB taxonomy): domain Bacteria; phylum Bacteroidota; class Rhodothermia; order Balneolales; family Balneolaceae; genus Rhodohalobacter. Next base: position 30,550 of record REDT01000108.1, on the reverse strand, counting down.
TCCCGCCGACCTCCTCGGCATTCTCGAACTCGCAGCCGAACAACTCGGTGACCCGGATGCGCCGCTTGATCACCTCCAGGCAGTGCTGCAAATGGTCGAGGACCTCATTCTTGGTCGCGAGGTGCTCCTGTGCCTTGCCGAGGGTCCATTCGATGTTCCCGGCAGTAAAGAACGGATGAGGCTGATGGAGGCGGACATAGTCGTAGGTGTCGACCCACATACCACCGGCGCGGGAACGGCGGTCAACCAGGATGACCCGCTGGTCGCGGGAGAGATACCGGCTGGCGACGAACAGCGCGTTCAGGCCGGCGATTCCGGCGCCCACGATGCAAGTATCACATTTTTCGGTCATTGCGTCCACCTCTCTGCAATAGAGGACATCTGGCCAGTACAAAGGCCTGAGAAATTAGCGGTGCGGTTTAGTACCTGAATACAAGCAATTAACTGCAAATGCGACCGCTTGGTTTGCTTGTTATAGGAAAACTTTGGATATACTACTACACTCTTCATATATCGAATGTTGGTAATTTATCAAATTAACCCATTTCATTTTCTAACTCTTGTAAAGATTCAGAATTATATTCAGGAGTGCAAGTTTAACTGTTTAATTTTCGAAAAACATATGGATACGACCTCTCCATCTATACCACCGAGGCCGGATCCATATCAACGACCAAATCAGAATCGAGGGTTTGACGGGAAAACCCTTTCTACGGATCTATGCCCCGTAGCCCAATTCAGAACCCCGCGAACACCCTCCGGAATAATATCCCGTGGTTATTCTAAGATTCGGGCCGGAGGTTTGGTTTTTTTGCCATCTCTTAGTTACCGAGCAAACGTTCCTACAGAACGTGACGAACAGATACCTGTAGTGAATCCACATGTAGATTTAGATTTTGTAAAAAGGGTAAAATCCGACGCTGAAGGCGTCATACAACACAGCCCTGGGTAAATTAAATTTTCGCATAGCGATCCCTTCTGGGCAGCTCTACGATTCCACAGTTCCTCCCCTAAATTCGACGCTGATTCCGTAGGAATCCCAATGGGGCAGAAACCCGAAAAAGCGCGGGAATACTGTCTCCGAAGGAGTCCCTAAGGGGCAGGTCTACGGTTCGTCAATTCTACAATTCTACACCGAAGGCACCCCGATCGCTCACCTGAAAAACACCATCTGTTTCATCTGGCGAAAATCTCTGGTAACCAGTTCATAAAAATAGACCCCGCTGGCCAGGCCGGCCAAACTCACCGAAACGTCATGATCTCCCCTGTCGAACCACCCGGAGTACAAGGTTCTGATGTGATCACCATTTACACTATATAGCTCCACACGAATTTCCCTGGCCTGCTCAAGCTCAAATGGAATGGTCGTTTCGCCGCTGAATGGATTGGGATAATTTTGGAACAGCCGAAACGGACCGGCAATCACATCTTCATCATCGGGATCTTCAAATTCACCGGTTCCGCCCTCTGTTGAATTTCGAATATCGGGAAGGAGCGTGTAGAGATTTACTCCGGGACAGGCCGTTGCACTCACGTCCCTGTGCCCCAGGATAGTGGGTAAAATCCGGGTGCCGGATGGGTTAACCGGAATTGGAGCCTCAGCCTGAGGATCGATATTTTTTTGCGTGAAGCGCCATGAGATCAGTTTTATCAGCGCATCAAGCGCAACAGAAGCCGGGTTACCCACCTGTGGGTTGGCTCCCGGTTCAAACTGACCCAACAGCGCAATACCAACGCTGCTGCTGTTAGCCTGACCTGCATGAGCACCGCGAACGTCCGTGGTTTCGAGCCATGGATTATAGCGCCCCTGGTAGATATTTCCGGTATGATCGATCAGGAAATTGTAACCGGTATCAAGCCATCCGTTGTCGTTTACGTGCCAATCCCAAATCTGGCGTACTACCTGGGCCGGATCGGGTGGTGAATTGGAGGTTACGGTGTGGTGAACCGCTGCATGAGTAATATTGATTTGTTGGGGAGTATATCCAGGCTCCATCTCCCCGGGCGGCAGATTTCCCCACCACCCTTCCCTGCTGATGATTTCCGGCATTTCGGGTTCGTCCGATTCAATATAAAACTCTTTCTTTTTACCGGGTGCAGCTTCAAACCGGGCATCAGCTGCCGTAATTCTTAAAAAAGAGATTGCGGTGCCGGCAGGCGAAGAGATTCTCACTTCAAACTCTTCATGTGCATTTCCATCAGGTGTTACATAGAGCATTGCCCAATAGAGCCCGGAAGGTGAATCCTCAGGATTGAGATACCCATTTGTAAAGACCCGGTCAGGCCACTCCTCGCCCTGCATTCTCGACCGGATCTCAAGCTGGAAATGGTGAGCATGCGGAGTCTCTCCATCAACCTCCCAGCCGATTGCCAAACCGGTAAACGGTAAAGGCGGCCTCTCCGAAAAAGAAAATATCGCAACATCATCATCTGCAACTATCTTTGCAGGGTCAGGAAACTGTTCCGCTTCCCAGGTAAACAGGGTACCCGGCAGACGCTTCTCCTGATCCAATAGAGCTTCGGATGAGATTGAATCGATTTCAAGAACAGCCTGAGCAACAATGCTCATCGGATATCCGGAGAAGAAGATGATAGACAGTAATAATAGAACAGATTGAAAGGATTTCATGTATTCCGGACTGCTGCAAGGAGGATTCTTCTTTAATTCAAATGAAAAGGTATAAAGCAGATATATCCCTTAAAGTTTCAATGAATACACCGATTTAAACCAAAGCTAAATATCGTGGAACATCACTGTTTCTCAAAAAAGGTTTTTAAGCTATTTTGAAAGTTCTTTTTTCAACCTAAAATCTGATCATACAGAATCCTGATATGTAAATGGTTTTTTACGAAAACTTCCCTGTTGAATAACTACATTAAATACCATCATAATTATTCCAAAACATAACCTGAAAGTAAATCCTATGAAAAGAAACGTACTAATATTTATGGTTCTGTTTCTGTTTAGCTCGGCTACTGCCGTTGCACAGAATCAGGACCGGATTGTTGATGAGATTGTAATTGAAGCAACCGAGAACTCCCAGCTTGAAGAGCTGGGCCACTATCTGATGGATGTAATCGGGCCGAGGCTCGTGGGTACACCTCAGATGCAGCACGCCCACGATTGGGCTGTTGAGCTGTTTGAAAGCTGGGGTATCTCAGCCCGGAATGAACAGTTTGGTGAATGGCGCGGCTGGGAGAGAGGCATCACTCACGTAGATATGATTTCTCCCCGAGTGGTCACGCTTGAAGCCATGCAGCTTGCCTGGAGCCCTGCAACACCGGATGGTGGCGTTGAGGCCGGACTGGTCATCATTCCCGAAGTATCGAATGCTGAAGAGTTTGAAGCCTGGCTGCCGAAAGCTGAAGGTAAATTTGTAATGATCTCCATGCATCAGCCAACCGGCCGTCCCGACTATAATTGGGAGGAGTTCGCCACCGAAGAGTCATTCGAGAAGATGAAAGAGATGCGTGATGACCAAACCCGGGCATGGAGGCAGCGTGTTGCCAATACAGGCCATAATAACCGAACACTTGTACAGGCCCTGGAAAATGCCGGTGCTGCGGGTATTGTCATGTCGAACTGGAGCCAGGGTTTCGGAACCAACAAGGTGTTTGGAGCCCAAACCGAAATCATCCCTACGATTGACATCCTGCTTGAAGATTACGGAATGTTATACCGCCTGGTAAAAAGCGGGCACGATCCGGTAATCCGTGTTCGGGCCGAATCCAGCGATCATGGAGTGGTTCCCACGTTTAATACCATCGCCGAAATTACAGGAACTGAAAAACCGGACGAGTATGTGATACTCTCTGCCCACTACGATTCGTGGGATGCGGGCACCGGAGCCACCGATAACGGCACCGGATCAATCACCATGATGGAAGTGGCCAGGATTCTGAAAAAGATAAATCCCAATCCAAAAAGAACCATTCTTGTGGGTCTGTGGGGAAGTGAAGAGCAGGGATTAAACGGCTCGCGGGGATTTGTTGAAGACAACCCCGAAATTGTGGAAGGCCTGCAGGCGCTTTTCAACCAGGACAATGGAACCGGCCGGGTGATCGACATCAACGGCCAGGGATTTCTCCATTCCTATAAGTATTTCGCCCGGTGGCTGGCTGCAGTTCCTCAGGATGTAACCCGTCATATTGAAACCACATTCCCCGGAATGCCAAGCGGCGGGGGAACCGACCATGCAGCTTTTGTGGCGGCAGGCGCTCCGGGTTTTGTTACGAGATCGCTCAACTGGTCGTACTGGAACTACACCTGGCACACCAACCGTGATACATACGACAAGATTGTGTTCGACGATCTCCGTAATAACGTTATCCTGATTGCAACGCTGGCCTACATGGCAAGCGAGGATCCGGAAACGTTCGATCGTGAGAAACGCGAAATGCCTCTAAATCCCAGAACCGGTGAGCAGATGCCCTGGCCCATAATGCGATCACCCAATCGCAGAGGCGGGCTAGATTAAAACTCTGCCGATTGTGGAATGATTTTTTATTAATTAGAGAACATCATTCATATACGAGCCACGCCCGGAAGATATCCTCTTCGGGCGTGGCTTTTTTATTTATATAAATATTTACTACTCTGCCTCCTGAAAATTGTCCCACATTCAATTTGGATAGTAAAGATGTATGTCAAAATCCTGTTCATAGTCGCCATATTTGCCATTACAAGTACAAGCTGCACGCTGAGTGAGCCGGAATCGATAATTGATCTTAACGCGGAGAGTTTTAAAACATGGCACTCTTTCCTGGGCGATAAGGCATCCACCCAGTACTCTTCCCTTTCCCAGATCAACAGGGAAAATGTTGATCAGCTCGAAGTGGCATGGAGATTTTCCACCGGTGACTTACTTGATGGAGAACGAACAGAGATCCAGGCAAATCCGCTGATTATTGATGGCATTTTATACGGCACCACACCTCTTAAAAAAGCTTTTGCACTCGATGCCGGAACGGGAGAACTCCTCTGGATATTTGACCCATTTGAGGGAGATGAACCGCGTTCCAGAGGTGTAAACCGCGGCCTTGCAACTTGGAGCGATGATGAAGGTAACCGAAGATTATTCTACGTTGCCGGCCCTCGATTATGGGCAATTGATGCCAAAACCGGTGAACCCGCTGATGACTTTGGCAATAATGGTTCACTTGACTTCTCTGTGGGCCTCGACCGTGATGCTGTTAATATCCTTGTTACAGCCACAAGCCCGGGAGTCGTTTATGAAGATCTTCTGATTCACGGCTCACGGGTGTACAACATGGCACCCGGTCACATACGTGCTTTCAATGTCCGGTCAGGAGTAGTAGAATGGATTTTCCGAACCATTCCCTATCCCGGCGATTATGGCTACGATACCTGGCCTGCAGACGCCTGGACACGAGTCGGGAATGCCAATAGTTGGGCAGGTATGAGTTTGGATGAAGACCGCGGTATTGTCTATATCCCTGTTGCCTCACCCGGACACGACTTTTATGGTGGCGACAGGATTGGCGAGAATCTTTTCGGAAGTTCTCTGGTTGCATTGAATGCAGCAACCGGAGAGCGAAAATGGCATTATCAGTTTGTACGTCATGATATCTGGGATTATGATCCACCGGCAGCACCAAACCTGGTTACAATTGAACGCAATGGGAGATTGGTCGACGCAGTGGCACAAATCACAAAAACCGGACATGTGTTCGTGTTTGACCGGGTAACCGGAGAACCTCTCTTTCCAATGACAGAAGAAGAAGTTCCTTCTTCCGACCTTATCGGTGAAGAAGTATGGCCAACCCAGCCCGTGCCTGTTTTGCCGGCCCCCTATGCCCGTCAGCAGTTCCGCGAGGAGGATATTACAGATATTTCACCCGAATCACACCAAGCCGTTCTGGAACGCTATCGTGAAATCAGAACCGGCAGCAGATGGGACCCGCCCAGTACAGAAGGCACGCTGATCTTTCCCGGTTTTGACGGAGGAGGTGAATGGGGTGGCGCAGCTTTTGACCCTGAAACAGGAGTGCTCTATGTAAACTCCAATGAAATGCCCTGGATTCTTGAAATGGTGGATACAGAATCAGTGGATCAGTTGCTTTCGCAGGCAGAGAGAATATATTCCATAAACTGCGCTGCCTGCCACGGATCTAACCGAACCGGCGCCCAACATGGCGCCAATCCTTCCCTCGTGGACATCAGAGATCGACTAAGTGATAAGGAAATTTATGAAGCCATTAATAGTGGTGTCGGAGTCATGCCATCCTTCAGTTTTCTATCAGATGATGAAATTAAAGCACTTGTCGCTTTTTTGATTGATCCCGATGCGCCGGATGTAAAACCTGCGGAAGTTACCATGCAGAGTGCACCCGGGGTGCCTTACACATTTACTGGCTACAACCGGTTTTTAGACCCTGAAGGATTCCCGGCCATTAAGCCACCCTGGGGTACATTAAACGCTATCAATCTGAATACCGGTGAGCATCTCTGGAATATACCACTTGGAGAATTTGAAGAGCTTACCGAGAGGGGAATTCCCCAAACCGGAACCGAAAACTACGGCGGTCCTGTTGTTACAGCCGGTGGCATCCTGTTCATAGGCGCTACGCAGGATGAAAAATTCAGGGCATTTGATAAGTCGACAGGTGAACTCCTTTGGGAAACCAGGCTACCTGCCGGAGGTTATGCCACACCATCAGTTTATGAAGTGAACGGACGTCAATATGTTGTGATCGCTGCAGGTGGCGGGAAGATGGGGACTAAGTCGGGTGATACCTATGTGGCTTTTGCTTTGCCCCTGAGATAAGCCCAATATGAAATTGCAACACTTCACATTTCAGATACCGATCAGGTCAAGTCAATCTTTGATATCCAGTTTCTTTCTTAGAGCCATTAATTGATTTCGTGTATAACTATCACCCGATAGTGAATCGGACTCCAGAATTGTAATCAAATTCCTGATACCCTCTTGTTTAATCCTGTAGTGCTCCCGGATCTCATAGTTCAGCAGATGTAATTTTTGTGAAGCCTCTGATATCGAAACATAGCATGAAACCCACAAAATTTGACAGATCCCTCTTTGACTAAAAAGCTCTTCTATTTGCTGTTCAAAATAATATTTACTCAGAACTTCAAATTCAATTTCTGTGTCGGAAGGATGATTTACATTCGCCGATGGATTAATCTCTTGTGCAAATGCCACCCCTGGCAAAATGATAAATATCAGCGTAACTGTTAGTAATCTTAGTTTCATAACCTTTATTCACTCCCCTAAATTGATATTTCTTGTTCCCCTTTTTTTAAAAACACTACCCATGAATTTTTGTATCAAACCGATTTAAAATTCCCGGTACCAGTCAGATACCGGGAAATGATTTCTAAATTTTCTGTTAATAGCCACTGCAAACAAACTCTCTTGTCATCTACGTTTTATCCTCTATTGATGAATGAGCCCCCTAAGGCTCACCGGTAATAAAATTATACCCCCTGGAAAATCTACCTGCTAATAAAAAGAACAAATGAATAAATCACGTATAGGCATAAATACCTATGTTTTTTATTCACTTCACCAAGAAATGAATTTCGCTTGAATACTCATAATAAGATTGTTTTAATCTTGATCTATTGATTTTATGTGGAAATATTTAACTTACTGCTGTTCAATTACTTAAAAGATTGGATCCATATAATTTATTGCGTATCAGTTTCAATTATGAATTATTAACGATCCTAAAGTGATGGCACAGTCACAGCTTTTCAGCTTGCTCAACGATCAGGATATCCTATTCACGGAATGCGGCCATCCCATATCTGATGTTCCATTTTCTACCGCCTTAGCCCTGCGCTTCACTTCTGCTTAGAAACTCCTTTATGTTCATTTTAATCCCCTCAATCAAATCCATTCTGGCCTCCAGGCTCGACCATGTTATGTGTGGAGTAAGAACCAGCCTGTCACGGTTTTTGACTTTCAGCAGCCGATGATTATCCGGTATGGGTTCTGTTTCAAATACATCAATCGCGGCTCCTCTTATCAACCCTTCATCAATCGCTTTGGCTAAGTCTTGTTCATTAACAATACCTCCCCGGCCGGTATTCACTAAAATGGCGGATGACTTCATAAGTTTGATGCGGTCATAGCTGATCAGGCCCAGAGTATTCTCATTTAATGGAGCATGTATTGAAATGAAATCCGATGTTTTCAGCAGCTCCTCCAATCCCAACAGGAGATATGGTTGATCGGTATTCTTGCCTGATGTGGAGTAGTATGTCACCTCAGCCCCGAATGCTTCCGCAATCTGCGCAACCTTTTGGCCGATATTTCCCAGCCCGATGATCCCAAATCGTTTACCGCTGATCTCTTCAAAATCACGATCCACGTTGGTGAAGATCTCGCTCTTTGAATATTCACCGCTTTTCACAAAATCGTCGTAAAAAGGGATGTTCTGAACCAGTTGAAGAATCATCGCAAATGTACTTTGGGCAACACTTTGTGAGGCATATCCGGCAACATTCTTTACTTCTATGTCAAGCTCTTTTGCGGCTTCCCTGTCAATATTATTCATTCCTGTGGCCGCCACGCAGATTAATTTCAGCTCTTTGGCTTGCTTCATAAGGTCCTTACCCAAAACCACTTTATTTGTAATAACAATGTCGGCATCACGGATTCTTTCCGCGGCTTGACCGGGTTTCGTGGTTGGATAAAAGGTCACGTCTCCAAACTCTTCAATCGAATTCAGGTTTGGAACATCCCCTACTGTATCAGCATCAAGAAATACTATTTTCATGGCTCATTCTTTGGTTTCAATATCTTGCACATCAATGTTTGCACTGTTTTTTGCTTCAATCCACTTCGACATATACCGGGTGCTTGCCGCTGTATGGTGCATCAGCATACTGCCGATAAAGTTTCTTTTACGATGGCTGTGAAGTTCACCTTTTACAGTTACTATTTTTTGGATGAATTCATCCGCAAAATTTTCCATTAAAAAACGGTCATTCAGAATTCTTGCTCCCTGTATCTGAGCTTTTTCCCACAATTTTTGATCCTTATACAGCTGAACGGCTGACCGGAAGAAATCTTCAGGATCATTCTCTACAGAACCACACCAATTCTGTTCTTCATAGATCCCCTCTGCACCGATATCTGTTGTCACGCTTGGCGTTCCGTTCATCATTGCATCCACCAGCTTGCCTTTCAGGCCGGCACCAAATCTGATCGGCGCCAGCAATACCCGTGCTTTTCGCAGTACATCTCCGGCATCTTCAGCCCTGCCCTTCACAAGAAACTTTTCGCCCTTATTGTGAAGCTGGAATACCTTCTGTGAGGGATATGCACCATAGATATGTAATTCAGCGTCGGGTAGTTTTTGCCGGATCATGGGCCATATCTCTTCCTTCAGCCAAAGTACTGCATTCCAGTTCGGCCGGTGCAGAAAGTTGCCGATGGATACAAAGCCCGAACGCGCCTCAAATGGAGGCCAATTCCGGGTTACCGTTTCATCAGCAGGCTCATTCAAAAAAGGCAGGTAGTGGAGCAGAGACTCATTTACTTTAAAGAGCGATTGCAAAAGCCCATACTCAAACTCAGAAATGATCAGTGAAAGATCGCACCGCCAGATACTGGCAATCTCCCTTCTGGCAATCTCTTCAGTAAGCAGGTCTTCAGATTGAAACTCTCTTCCCTCCTTCCACGCTTTTTCTCGCGCCTGGCGGAGGCAGTGAAGGTCTTCCGTGTCGAGTATTCTCATTGCATTGGGGCACTGTTCGGCAACACGCCATCCAAACTGCTCCTCGGTCATAAACCGGTCAAACATCACCGCATCGGGCATAAGACCGGAAATGAAACGGTCGAATGATGAGGAGTTCATTTCTATTGATCTGCAAACCACGCCCAGCTTTTCAAGGTCAGCTGAATGCTCACTTTCAGCTGCACTACTGGCAAATATAACATCCCACTCCCTCTGCCGGAAAAGTTGAATGAGCTGCATCATTCTGCCACCTGCAGCCGATGAGTTCGGTTCAGGCCAAACAGTTCCGATGATCAATATTTGTATGGATTGTAACATATTGGAAGCTATTCATTTTGAGTATTATATGCTCTTTGGAATAGTTCACATCAAAATGAGTCTGAAAACCTAAGTTCGATACTAACATTTCGAAAAAAGAGGCTCCCCTCCTTCCTTAAGGAGGGGTCGGGGGTGGTTCACTGCATTATTTTATGGCTATAAATTAAAATGTGATTCATAGCCTTTTCAAACCACCCCTTCCGTCAGCTGACGGATCCCTGCGGGGAAATCGCTTCGCGGGTAAAAAGATGAGCCCCTCCTTGGGAAGGAGGGGACTTTCAGTACCTCAATCGACATATTTTTAATCTAACTCAGGTTGAAAATATAACCGAGTTCAAAGTAAGTTTTTGATTCAATTATCAAGTTCATACATTTGCCGTAATTAATATTATCAATTAACCTGCTCTATGCCCGTCAAATACATCGATAGAACACCCGAATTGCAAAGTGTTGTTCAAAAGCTTTCAGGCCTCAATCAAATTTCAATTGATCTTGAATTCGACAAAAATTACTATCGATACGGGTTTAATCTATGCCTTGTACAGATTTTCGACGGCGATCACTGCTATCTGATCGACCCCCTCAGTAAGAATCTCGAGATAGAAACTCTATTTCCGGTACTGGAAAACGAAGAAATTCAGAAAGTCGTTTTTGCTTTCGGGGAAGACCTTCGGCTGCTCCATTCTCTTAATTGCTTCCCAAAAAATATCTACGATTTAAATATTGCTACCAGCCTTCTGAACTATCCGCCGGCATCACTTGTAAACCTGATAGATGACATTCTAAGCATTGATACCGGAAAATCTTCACAGCTCAGTAACTGGTATAAAAGGCCGTTAACAGATCAACAGGTCCACTATGCCGCGCAGGATGTGCTTCATCTTTTCGAGCTGAAGAGTGTATTAATTGTGCAGGCTGAAGAGATGAATATTACCGGCTGGATTAATGAAGAGAATACCGTTTGGGATCAGCTCGATTATTCTGATGAAGTGAATAACGGAATACTAAAGGAGAAGGATAAAAACGATTTTAATGAGGTAGAGTGGCATATTTATAAACAATTGATGGCATACAGGGAAGAGCTGGCTCAAAAATTGAACAAGCCCTCTTTCCAGATTATTAAAAAAGAGTATTTGATGGAGGTAGCCAAAGAAACCAGAACCCTGATGGGATGGGACCAGGCCAAAGGTATTTATCGCGCAATCAAGAATGAAGACACAAAAACAGACCTGATTGACCTGGTCAGAGATGCGCGGAAACAGGCTGATAAACTGGGATTGTCTGAGGAGCAACCGGCAAAAAAATATCCTTCCCCTGAAGAGTTGAAAATCTATAGAGAGCAGCAAAGAGAGCTTAAGAAATTTAAATCGGCCTTTTTTGATCCCATTAAACAGAAAATTGAAGAGGAGTACGGACAGGAAACAGCCGTTTACCTGTTCAGTAACCGGATCATTTCTGATCTTGTAAACGGTGAAAGCAGTGAGCTTGAAAAGTACAAGAGAGACCTTCTTGTCAGGTATACAGAAGAGCTGAATCTGGATAAAGAGTACCTGCATCGTATCATTGAATAGATAGCGGACTAATTGAATCTCTTTTGCGCGCTTTTCCCCAAAGCGATCCCTGCATAACGGTGAATAAAACGATCTGCAGGCGGGTTGAGATTCAGCCGTGGTTTCCGGAAAAAGAGGGGCCATTTTTATGTTATCTTACTAACCACATATACCCACTCAAAAAACAACGTTTTGAACATCACCAGATATCCGCACACACAGAACCGGTCACTTCGCGCTTGGAGCGCGGCAGACGAGTATATATTAAAGAGACTTGAGAACGGGTCTTCTGAATCAAAAACAGCCGTTATCAGTAATGATACTTTTGGATTCCTCACGTGTCATCTTCATAACCTCGATCCCATTATCGTAATTGAGAGGCAAAGCCAGCAGAAATCGATTGAAAAGAATCTGGCGCAAAATGGACTGAAACCGGATACGACAAAGTGGATATCCCCTCTGCAGCCGCTGCCCGAAAAGGCCGATCTTGGCATCATCTCCATTCCAAAGTCGATGGAACTGTTCCGGCTCTATCTCCGGCAAATTCACTCCGGTCTACATGAGAACGGAGAAGTCATATGTTCATTTATGACTCGCCATTTCACTCCTCAAATGCTCGCCATAGCCGGTGAGTTTTTTGACGAGACCGATCAGAGCCTTGCCTGGAAAAAGTCGAGGTTATTAACGCTCAAAAAAAGAAAAGCAATTGAAGAGACAGAGCTTCTGAACAGAATACCTTTCACCTTTAAAAATGGCGAAGCAGAGGAGATTAAACAGTACCCCGGGGTATTTTCTTCCGACCATATTGACTACGCCACACAGTTTTTAATGGAACATCTGAAGCTGAATGAAAATGAGAATTGTGTTCTCGACCTCGCATCCGGAAATGGCGTTATAGCAAGGGCAATACAGTTGGAAAAACCCGGAACAGAACTGCACCTTATGGATGACTCACTACTTGCTGTAGAATCATCGAAATTGAATCTGCACCCTGAGAATACTCACTTTCACTGGAATGATTCCATTGAAGAGATTGGGGATTATAAATTTGACCTGGTTGTATCCAATCCCCCTTTTCATTTTGAGCATGAGGTGAACACCGAGGTCGCTGTCGATCTGTTCAGAGAAGTAGCCGGCAGTTTAAAGCCGGGCGGGCGGTTTCTCTGTGTGGCTAATCAGCACCTGGGGTATCGTACTTTCCTGAAGAAATTTTTTACCCGATGCGAAACAGTTGCTGGAAATGATAAGTTTGTCCTCTTTGAAAACAGTATGGCCGGGTAGCTTTTTTAACTGAAGTGGGATAGAGCTGATATCAAAAATATTGATAGTAAATAATCAGCGCCAGTATTGCCAGTAAACTTACCCAAATTATTATAGCATACCGGCTCCACTCTTCCCCTTCGCGGCGTTCATGAAAACTTTTTGGTTTTATACCCTGCAGCAAGAATGTCACAACACCTGCAAGATTTACACAGATAATATAGGTTATGGTTAGAAGTCCGGCGCCAAAGGCAAGTTCATACATGCCGCTGCCCAGCAGCAGTCCGGTTGCCACCATTGGAGGAAGCAGCGCTACAGCCACCATCACACCAATAACCGCTGCCGATATCCCCCTGGTGAATGACAGACATCCGGCTACACCGGCAGCCAGGCCAAGTGCAATGTCGGCAAAGCTCACTACTGTTCTTGAATTGATTTCAGGCACATCGGGGTCTATCACTAAAAGGATTCCCATCAGAATAGAAAGTGCCATACCCAGGGAGAAACCATACAGGATCGACTTGATGGATCGCTTCATGAGGCCTTTATCTCCCAGCGTCGTAGCAAGAGAGAGGCCTACATTTGGGCCCAAAATCGGTGCGATCACCATTGCGCCAATGACCATAGCCGGGCTGTTGCGAATCAATCCATTTGCAGCAACCACACACGACAGAGCAATCAATACAAGGAAAACCCAGGAAAAATCCACCCCTTTATCAATCTCTTCATATAGTTCCTCCCTGGAAATTCGTCTTACCCGGTTATCTTTTTCTCTCTTATCTTTCTGCTTATCAACAACTTCTTCATCCTTCTCTTTAACCTCTGGTTTGGGTACGGTTGCGGATACAGGCAGCAGAATGATTCTATAATCATCCTTTCCGGTAAAGGCCTGGTCAAGATCATTCAGGATTTTTTCCGTGAGCTCAACATCTGCCAGCAGATTAACTGAGGTCCGTTCGGAATCAGACTCCTCAATCCAGGAATCTACCAGGACCTCTTTGTTAATCAGCCTCTCATAGTTTTTATAATCCCGTGGTGGTAAAATTTTGATGAGTCGTAATGCCATGTACAAAGATGAAATTATTGGTTCTATTTTGCAACATCTATAGTTGCAATAAAGAAGGGCCGGCTCTTACTAAGAACCAGCCCTAACCTATCTCGACAAATATACTTACGGCCGACAGAGTCAGCCGTAACGATTTAGCTGCTTTAGAAAGTTAAACCGCTTGAGTCAGTTTGCCCTTTCAACATTTGGTTTAGCAGTGTCTATACTTAACCACCTATATACCGGGCAAAATGAAACAGCTCCGGAGAATACAGGGATCAAACCAACCAAGCCCCACATGCTATCAAAATACAGCCCTATTCCTACAATTGATGCGCCAACTACTACACGAACAATCGAGTCAACATATCCTACATTCTTTTTTAAAATCATCGTTCTACCTCACGTTATTTATTAACCAGTTACTTTTTTATAATCTTTTTGATCGTTTTATACTTAGCTCCACAATCACTGCTTAATAATAGTAACTTTACCTTCGCTGTATTCACATAGCAACCCTGAACAGAAGCTAGTATGTAACCCTAACAGCGGGTAAGGGGAAACCCTACTTACTGCTTTAATTAATCTGAGATCTCGCTATTTTAAAACCTGATTTATCCAACAAAAAATCTGATATGAATTTTACCGCCCCGTTTCAATCCATTACATGGAATCAAAATCATCTCACTATAATCGACCAGACATTTCTGCCCGAAAGAGAAGTCTATATCGATTTGAATACCAGCGGACAGGTGTGGGAGGCGATAAAGAAACTGAGGGTGCGAGGTGCTCCGGCAATTGGTATTGCGGGAGCATATGGCCTCTGCCTGGGTATGGAGCAGCTACCCGACAGCTCTTTTCAATCCTTTTATCGTGAATCAGAGAGAATTGCTGAATATCTCAACTCTTCGCGACCAACAGCCGTAAACTTATCATGGGCGCTGAATCGGATTCTCACCTCCATTTTTGCGGAAAAAGACAGGCCGGTTACTCAATTAAAAAAGGTTGCCCTGGAAACGGCGATCACAATACATGACGAGGATCGAAGGCTTTGTAAAACAATTGGTGAAAATGGCCTGGACCTGGTATCTGACAACGCGCAGATATTAACCCACTGCAATACAGGAGGTCTCGCTACCGGCGAATACGGAACGGCTTTTTCTGTGATACTGCACGCCCATCAGGCGGGTAAACTGAAAAAAGTTTGGGTGGATGAAACCCGACCCCTGCTGCAGGGAGCGCGCCTCACTACATGGGAGTTGCAAAAAGCTGAAATTCCCTTTACGCTAAACATCGACTCTGCTGCCGCTTTCCTGATGCAGCAGGGAAAAGTAGACATGGTGATTACCGGGGCAGACCGTATTACCCGAAATGGAGATACCGCAAATAAAATCGGAACCTATCATCTGGCCGTACTGGCAAATGCCCACAACATCCCATTCTATGTAGCAGCTCCCTACTCGACCATAGATATGGAGCTTGCAACCGGCAAGGAGATTGTGATTGAAGAGCGTGATGAGGACGAGGTTACCCACTTCGGCAATAAGCGAACCGCACCCAAAAAAGTAGATGTTTACAATCCCGCATTTGACATCACACCCCATAAACTGATTACGGCGATCATTACCGAAAAGGGTATTGTCAGGCCGGATTATGAGAAGAATTTCAAAAGCTTATTTTCTTAAATTGGCCTAACTGTATGCGCACAGAATCTGAAAACAGTACCAACCCCTATCAACCGACCCCATATGTTACACTTGAAAATCCGGAGTGGATTAAGAGTGCCACGATCTACCAGATCAATACCCGGCAATTCACCAAAGAGGGAACATTTAATGCCGCGCGCAAGCATTTACCAAGATTAAAAGATCTGGGGGTTGATATTATCTGGCTGATGCCGATTCATAAAATTGGCGAAAAAAACCGGAAAGGAACTCTTGGAAGCCCATACTCCGTGAAAGATTACTATAGCGTAAATCCCGAATTCGGAGACATTGATGACGTTAAAGAATTTATAGCCGCTGCCCATGAAATGGGTATGTATGTCATCCTCGACTGGATTGCCAATCACACCGCCTGGGATAGTTCCCTGGTTGAAGAACATCCGGAATGGTATGTTCGCGACTGGAAGGGAGATTTCCGCCCAACACCCTGGTGGGACTGGACCGATATAATCGACCTCGACTACGGGCACGAAGGGCTTAGGGAGTATATGACCGATGCAATGGTATACTGGGTAGAGAAAGCCGGATTTGACGGATTCAGAGCAGATGTAGCCGGATTAGTACCGGTCGATTTCTGGAACAATGTCAGAAGAGAGTTGGAGAAGATTAAGCCGGTATTTATGCTGGCAGAATGGGAGTCGAGAGATCTGCATGCCGCCGCATTTGATATGACCTATGCCTGGAGCTGGTGGGATGCCGTCCATAATATTGCAATGGGGCGGGCAGACCTGAACAGCCTCTTTGTATACTATTCATGGAACGAGAGAGCTTTCCCAAAAGAGAGTATCCGAATGACGTTTGTGACCAACCATGATAAAAATGCATGGGAAGGAACCATGTTTGAAAATTTTGGAGACGCTCTTGAAGCAGCAATTGTTCTTTCTGTTGCAGGAGACGGTATGCCGCTGATCTACAATGGACAAGAAGCGGGAAATGACCGGGCACTTGAATTCTTTGAGAAAGATGAAATTGAATGGCGCGAACATCCGATAGGTGATCTTTACAGGAAACTGTTCTCTCTGAAAAAAGAGAATAGTGCCTTGTGGAATGGAAAATGGGGAGCTACTATGATCAAAGTACCCAATAGCGCCCAAACAGATGTACTCAGTTTTGTGCGGGAAAATGATAAAAGCAAGGTATTTGCGGTTCTGAACTTCTCAGATCAAAACCATCACGTCTCATTCAGAGAGTCTCTTTACCATGGAAACTATCTGGAATATTTCAGTAATAAAGAGACAGGATTAACCAGCACCACTCAACTTGAAATTGAACCCTGGGGATATCGGGTTTTTATAAGGAGATAACGGGGTTTTCAGGTTCTGAACTCACTTCTTTAGTGAATGGTTTTTGATTGTCTACAATTTAACGTGAGTTTCCCAACTTCCTGAATTCCACATCTTTGGCCCGGCCGGTTGATACCGTAAAACCGGTAACCTCACCGGAATCATCCCGTTCAAAATCGAATTCCCAAGAACCGGCTCTCCATTTATCTTCTTCAACTTCGTTCATAAATCCATTTGGCGAATTTCGGCGATTGAGCTTCAGGTTTCCCTCTTCAACGGTTAACTCATATTCAACAGGCAATTCATCATTCCGGTAAATTCCTCCATATTGCATCAGGTAAGACTCAAATTCATCCTGCAAAAACAGGTCCGCAAGCTGATTGTTGAGATCCTGCGGGTTTGCATCGCCGCGGTTGCAGAGTATAACTGATGATAGTCCATGCTGCGGATATCGCCGGTAATCGGTGCGGAATCCCATAAACGAACCGCCATGACCAATTAAATTCTGGCCTTTTCGTGTGGTTGTTTGCAACCCCCATCCGTAATCCACCGATTTGCCATTGGCCAGTGCCGGCGTGATCATTCTCGCCTTCAGTTCATTCGCTTCCAGTACCGTTATCCCGCCTTCCCAATCCAGATCTCCATACCAAAACGCTTCCCACTTCTCCCAATCATTCAGGGTTGAGTAGAGACCGCCCGGACCCACACCCTGAAACATGCCCAGGTAAGTGCGCCGGAACTGCTGCTCACCTCCTGGCTGATAGCTGATAACCCTGTTCGGCACCACCCTCGAACGGTCGCTGTGGAAATGGGTGACATTCATCCCGAATGGCTTGAAAAACTCTTTATCCACAAACTCAGTAAAGGGTTTTTCAGTAATCACCTCTATCAGATGTGCCAATGTTGTATAACCGCTGTTGGTGTAAGAGTAATCCGTTCCCGGCTCAAATTTCAGGGATTCACCATGCCGGATGATATCCATATAATCCTCAATATCCATCGAGTCTCCTACCGGTATTCCGGCGATATTCATCAAGCCGTAGATATCGGGCAGGCCCGATGTATGGCTAAAGAGCTGGCCAACAGTCACACCGGCAGCGTACTCCGGCCACTCTTCTATATAATCACTCACATTACTGTGCAAGTTCAGCTGCTCTCTTATTACCAACAACCCTGCGGCAGCGGCTGTCACATGCTTCGAAACAGAGGCCATATAGAACGATGAGGTGTCGCTGAGCATAATCCCATAATCCAGATTTGATACCCCAAACGCATTTTTATATACAGATCTCCCCTCGTGAAATACAGACACTGCACAACCGGGAGTGCTATCGCTGTGGTATGAAGAAAAGATCTCTTCAATTTTGTCGAAAGAGACTCCATTAACGCTTTCAGGTTCATTGCCGGTTGAACCTGAGGCGATCCAGAAAACGGCCGTAAAAAGCAGTATGGGTAAGGTTTTGATGTGTGTGCTCATGGGTGTTATTTCATGTTTCAAGCTTTGAGAAAATTTTTGCGGTAAAAGCCCCTTTTATGAGGTGACTTTATAAAACGTCACCTTTCCGGTTCTTCCGGTTTGAACCGTAAATCCGGTGATGGTGTCATTTCGGTCACGAAGAAACTCAATGTCCCAGCCACCGGCACTGAATTCGTCATCATCCTGCCATATGAGTTTCATTTTATCACGAAATCCTTTTTGCAGGTAGAGGTCACCCTCTTCGATCAGAAGACTGTATTCACGGGCAAACCCGTCATTGCGAAATGTGCCGGTATACTCTTCAAATATTCCGGAAAACTCATTCATCAAATAGAGATCTGCCAAATCTCTCGCAAAGCCCGCCGGGTTGATATTACTCATGTTACAGAACACGATAAACCCAAGCTGATGGTCAGGGAAACGCATATAGCTGGATCTGAATCCCATGTAGTTGCCCCCATGGCCAACCGTGTCGAGTTTTCGGTATTGGTTAACGCGCAGCCCGGTGGCATAGTCGTGTTCATTGCCGTTACGATATATCCCCACTTCGGTCATACGTTCGGTAAAGTTTTCGAGGTGGGTGCGGTTTTCAATAAAATTGGCATCCCATTTTGCAAAATCTTCGATGGTCGTAAAGAGCCCCCTGGCGCCAACCCTGTCGATGTTGTCCCTGTAAAATCTTCCGGGGCCAGATTCAGTCGGACGATAGCTTTCCACCCGGTTTGGTACAATTCTCCCAAGATCATCATGAAAATGGGTTGACTCCATTCCCAAAGGTTCAAAGAAGTGTTTTTGTGTATACTTGTTCAGCGACATTCCTGTCAGGTTTTCTGAAAGTATTGACATTAACAGATAACCGCTGTTGCTGTACATATGACGCGTATTGGGACGGAAATTGAGCCGCTGTTGCCGGCTGAGCAGTGCCATTGCGTTTACCGTGGAAGTGGTTGGATCCAGCCCCAGATCTTTCAGATGAAGAATATCAAACAGATCGCGAAGGCCCGATGTGTGATGTATGATTTGCCGTGCCGTTATCGGTTCATCAAACTCCGGAAGTTCGGGAATATAGATCCGTAAATCTTCATCCAGATCAAGCAAACCCTCCTGTTTCATCATTAAAAGGGCTGCTGCCGCAAACTGCTTTGAAATTGAGGCGATCATGAAACGTGAATCCGGAGTGATGGAAATTCCATAATCGAGATTCGCCATGCCATAACCCTTTGAGAAGATCAATTCACCATGATCCACCACACCCACTGCACAGCCCGGCAAATGATCTTCAAAATCTGCAAAGATTTCGTCGATCGCCTCCCTGTCCACGTGTGCAAACCGATTATCCTGGGCGATTACGGGTGATGAAAACAGCGTACACACAAACAGTACCATCAACCCAATCAACAATCTTTTTAACGCCATAGCCTGCTATCTTCTCCTTGTAATCAATCCTACAACCATCACAAAAACAACGGCTCCGACTATAGACCAGATGATGGGAAAGGTGTTACCGCCTATTTGCACATTAAAGAGTTCAGGCCAGCCCAGCTGTGCACTCATCCATGATCCTAAAAGTGCACCGATAAAGCCAAGCACAATCGATACCAGGCAACCACCCCGTGAAAACCCCGCAATGGCCTGGCCGATAGAGCCGCATACGCCGGCGATAAATAGAAGCAGTAAAAATTCAAGTATAGTCATAGTACAATAGGTTATTTATGGATTAAATTTTTTATTCAATATCGGATCTCTCCTCCTTACACAAAACGAGAACTTCGAAACATATTCATCCCCGCTACTCGCCCATAACCACACCTTCGCGGCGAGGATCGGCACCTCCAAACAGTCCCTCCGGTGTAACCTGGATGGCCTGTAAGCCGCTGGTTTGAGCACGTTCGGTTATTTCATGCCCCATTGCTTCAAGGGCTCGAATAATGTCATCAGAAAATCTGTCCTCTTCCAATACAGAAGGGCCGTTAAAATTTGAGAAATTAGGCACATTAATAGCCTCCTGCGCATTCAGGCCCCAATCATACATACCCACAATTGCTTTGGCCGTATAGTGGATAATAGCGGCACCACCCGGCGATCCCACACTGGCGAGAAAATCACCGGATTCGTTGTCAAAAATCAAGGTTGGGCTCATGCTCGACCGGGGTCGTTTATTGGGTTCCACACGGTTGGCAATCGGGTTTCCATCATCATCATAAGGCCGCAGGGAGAGGTCTGTAAGCTCGTTATTCAGTAAAAATCCCCCCGGCAATCCGGTACCGCCATCGCTCATGATCCGGTTGCCGAACCCGCTTTCAATAGTAGTGGTCATCGACACTGAATTTCCATCACGGTCTACAATACTGATATGACTGGTACCCTTGTCCGGCTGTTCCTGCATCAAACCAAACAGGGAGAGTACATCTTCCGGATTTCCCGGCTCTGCACTGCCCATGCTGTTTTCACCGATCAGTAAAGACCGTTCAGCCAGGTAATCGGAATTCATCAGACTCTGCCAGTCGCCGGCAGGAGCTTCCACAAAGTTGGGGTCTGCTATGTACTGGTTTCGATCGGCAAAAGCGAGTTTGGCCGCTTCGAGATATTGATGCAGCCATTCAGCAGTAGGTGTTCCATCTTCGAACCCTGCCTGAGGCGCCTCAAGGTGCTCCATAATGCCCAGCATCTGCATAATGGCAATGTGCCCTGACGAAGGCGGCGGAAAGCCGCAGATGCGATATGCGCGCCACTCATTGCACATGGCCTCTGTTGTAAAATCCTGGTTCGGGTAGTTGTTGATATCTTCGACCGTCATATTACCGGGCCGCTCATGGGCACGAATTCGTTCCACGATACTCTCGGCAACCGCGCCGGTATAAAATGCCTCATTGCCCCGAAGCGCTACCTGACGCAGAATTTCTGCCAGCGCAGGGTTTTGAAGGTTGTATCCAATGGGCCGGGCCTCACCATTTTCATCATAATAGAGTTGTGCCGCAATATCGTCTTCGCGCAGCGCCTCTTCGCCGGCCAGCAAGCCGTGTAGTCGCGGGCTCACATTGAATCCCTCTTCAGCAAGGGTGATAGCCGGTGTAAACAGTTCTGCCCATGGCAGTATTCCGTGGCGTTCATGTGCATGTTTCAGCATGGCGATTGTTCCCGGAACCCCGGCAGAGAGGCCGCTCCTTACTGCATCACGGAATGGAATCGGGTTGCCATCTTCATCCAGAAAGTGGTTTTCATCTGCCGCAGCAGGAGCCGTTTCACGCCCGTTGTAAGCGTGTACGTCTGCTCCATCCCACGCAAGAAGAAATGCCCCGCCTCCTATTCCGCTCGACTGCGGTTCAACCAGGGTGAGTACCATCTGAACGGCAATGGCTGCGTCTACAGCCGACCCACCTGCCTTAATTATTTGATAGCCTGCATCGGTTGCAAGCGGATTAGCCGCAGCAACGGCAAACTCGGAAGTGGCCCACCCCGGCTTTTCGGTATAGCCGGTAGCCATTTCCGGCTGCTCGGGGATAGTGTAGGTTACACCGGTTTCCCGTTCTGATGGCTCGCAGCCAATGAACAGCACCAGTGAGGTTAAAAGTGTTACTGTCGAAGCAATTTTTACATATGGCAAGTGAAAGAGTGTGGTCATGGACAACAGGTATTCTTCTTCGTTTAAACGTTAACAGTAGCTTTGTATAAATAAACTACCCATTCAATAATCAGATTTCGTTAACAGCAGCTGTAAATATGCCATATACTCAAGCTTTTTACAAACTGTCTCCAACCTCTGTATGTAAAAGAATTTATATCAAAAAGAAAACCCCTCTACTCTGCTAAGGCCATACCTGCCAGGGTATTCGCAACAGTATCAGAAACAGTCCCAACGTGTAGTATAAAATTATGGTTTTGAACCTCCTTGCATCATCACCCGGTTTTTTCGCCTTTATATATCCAATGGAGATCGATACAATTGCAATGATCATCAAGAGCGGGTGCTCAAGTACATAGAGCCTTGAAAGTGAATCCTGCATAGCTTCAGAGGAGAATAGTGATAGCCCTACAGGTGATATTATATAGAGTACAATTCCAATGAGCAGCTGGAGGTGAGAGGCAATAAAGCCAATTAACGCCACTTTACGCACCTTCTCACTAAATGTGCTGTCGCTTACAAATTTAACGATCACATAAATTATTGAAAAAATCAGTACTGCCAACAGTATATAGGCAAAAAAGGAATGGAGGTGTTTTAATCCGGTATACATGAGTGTTTTATTTTTTCCGGTTTTATCAGGAAAATTTATAGAATATGAGCTGGTCGGTATTAAAGAATATCCTGCTTCTGTTCACTTAATTCAAACCTCTGTACAGAATTATGTTTCTGATTATCTGATTAAAGGAAGATTCTTCGTGAACCTTCGTACCCATATGACTTCTCCCAAAGGGATTTCGATGGGGAACAGCGTTGGGCTTTGTGAGAAAATTGCCCCTTGCTTACCTATATCCAAAGTTACTGACGCTGATCCCGAATGCCCCTATCGTGTGGACACATATTGATATAGAAAAAGGAGATACTTCCTCAGCATGACAAGAGCGATGTTGGAATAGTTGGCGGGCATCCGGCCAGAGAGTAGAGCGACGCTACTTCTGCCCGCCAATTTGCCAGTGAAATTTCGGAATACGTATTTCTATACAATCCGGTTCGGATCACTGTAATCCGGTATCTCTCCGCGGTATCTGAATATTCTCTTGACCCACTTTACGAGTGCTTCAGACTGGTTTTTGATGTACCACTGATCGGCCGCCCTTCTGGCTCCAAGGCCATAACTGGGATAGGGATGGATGGTATCGGCAAAGTCGCGAAGAGAAACGCCGTTCCGCATGGCAAGGGCATATTGGGAGATCATCTCGCCTGCGTGGGCGCCAAGTATGGAAGCACCCAAAATCTTGCCGCTCCACTTTTTGGCGTACACCTGAATCATGCCGGTTGTGGCACTGTCGGTGATGGCGCGGTCAATTTTGCTGAATGGAAAACGATACACTTCAAATTTGACCCCCTTCTCTTTCAGTTCTTTCTCTGTAGCCCCCACATGTCCCAGTTCGGGTTCCGTATAGGTGACCCACGGCACATGTTTGCTGTCGATTTTCATGGGTACTTTGATCAGTGCATTTGTTGTGGCCACTTTTGCCATATGCTCGCTCATATGGGTAAATTGGTAGCGCCCCGTCACATCACCCACTGCGTAGATATGTTTCTTATTCGTACGGCACTTATCATTAACCGTGACACCGGATTTTGTATGCTTTACCCCAGCTGCATCCAGATTCAGCGTATCAATATTGGCCCGCCGGCCTGTGGCAAGAAGCACGGAATCTCCTTCAATTGATTTCTGCTCTCCATTTTGTTCAAAAAGCACGTTCACCCCGGTACCGTTCTTCTCCAGTTTTTTAACGCCGGCTTGCAGGTGATAGGTTATCCCCTCTTTTTCAAGACTATCCTTCAGTAGAGATGTAAGTTCGGGATGGTCGTTCATTAAAATTCCCGGGGCCATGTCCAAAACATCCACCTTTGTTCCTAAACGCTGAAAACTCTGAGCCATTTCGGTCCCAATTGGTCCTGCGCCAACTATGATGAGGCTGCCGGGTAGTTTTTCGATCTCAAAAAGTGATTCATTCGTAAGATAATCAACCTCATCTACTCCGGGAATTGGCGGTACAAATGCCTTCGCTCCTGCACATATAAAAATGTATCTGGACGTTACTTCTCGTATCATGCCATCGCTGCGCACAATTTTCAGGGTGTGCTCATCAACGAAAGAGGCATCACCCGAAACTACCTCTATACCCATATCCTCAAATATTTCCGGCCTGTCTGCATCTTCATACACTTCGTTTCGGATATCATCCACATGTTTCATAACCCGGGCAGTATTGATCTTCTCACCGCTGATATCCAACCCGTATTTAGCACCCTGCTTCATTTGGTGAACCACAGAGGCGGCTTTTATGAGCGTTTTACTGGGAACGCAACCTGTCCATGTACAATCGCCTCCAAGCCTCTCTTTTTCGATCATCAATGTTTTCGCCCCAAAGTTTGCCGCTATCCCGGAAGTGGTTAACCCTGCTGCTCCGCCCCCTATAGCTACTGCATCATAATCATACTTCATTGATCTCCTCTTTAACTTGTTTTCTAACTTTATTGTACGTGCTCCAGCCTCCATATGCCAGCATGCCAATCACAACTGCATACACCCACCAGGGAACATTTTCACCGGCTATCATCAGATATATATACGCAGATACAAAACAGCCCGATGCACTAAGAACCGGAAGGGTTATGGATACATTTTTTTTATAGTTGCGCACTATCCATGCTACCGAAATCGTGAAAAACGGGATTGCACCCACATAAATCGCCCCAAATATAAATGGATTGACCCCGTATTGATCACTCAACCCTAAAAACCATTGATATATTGAGTCTATAAATTCCATTTTACCCTTGTTTAATTAGTATCATAAACGATAGTCTTACTTCGATTTACAAGCATCACAAATCACTAACAAAATGTAATCAAATATCTACCGGGAACTTTCGTTTACATTTTGTGACAATAAAAAGTAAATAATTATTGAACGTCTGACACATTTCAGTGTATATTCGATACACACTACAAAAATCGATTTGAAGCAGCTGAATAAATACATATCATTTTTCTTTGCCGCCGTGATAGCTTTTGGTGTCACGGTCTCCACGCTGCATGTTCACGACTCAGCTAATCATAACGAAAAAACAGAACATGTATTAGTTGAAGAAGAACTGACTTGTGTAGTTTGCGGTTCCATATTCAAATATAACTCTACCGGAGAAATTTATTCCGGTTTGCTGATCTTACCTGAAACCTTTTTCTTTGACACCTCTTTTGAACGCGCCTCCTATCCTATCGGCAAGTTTAAAGATGGCCGCGCACCACCCTCCATCGGTTAATTCCCGTACTGTATACAATACAGATATACTCCAATCAAAGACGGGCAGATTCTACCTATATCTCAATTTTCATAACCCCACCATCGAGTTATCTCAATTCGATTTTTAACTTAAAACATACGAACAAAATGAAGCTACTAAGCAACAATCTTATACTATTCCCTATAATGATACTCGCATTGATCCTAACAGCCTGTGGGTCTGACGACCATGGCCCCACACCTGTTGGCCTCAACTTGATAATGGATGGTGAAGTAATTGCAACCCAGGAAGGAACAGTGATTACCTATCCCGGTGATGCAAACTTTATCACAGTTCAAGAAGGCGAAACCACATCCGCGATCGAAGTACAATTTTTCCTTGAAAGCGGAGAACCAGTTGTGTACGAAACTGAAGATGGATACTCTCTCGAGTATAATATTACCGACACGGATGTTCTTAATGTAAATCATCCGGTTAACAACAATGAATGGCATCTGCAACTGGTAGGCATTTCAGCAGGTTCTGCATCATTTTCAGTTCAACTTTTCCATGTGAGTCACTCAGATTTTGATTCCAGAAACTTTGCTGTTCAGGTAGTTGCACCAGAAGAGTAGTGATTCAACATCAATACTGAGTAAACTGCAAACTCTCAATCATTAAACGAAGAAGTCTTGATCCAATTCAAAAAAGCAGCGGCAATACTGACCGTTATGGCAGCTGCTTTCACCTGTTTTCCGGGTTCTCTTTATGCTCTCAATACCGAAGCTTCAGGAGTTTTGGAAGGTGTGGTTAAAAACGCTGAAACGGGTGATCCCATATCCTTTGTATATATTCACCTCGAAGAGATAAACAGAAATACCACAACTAACCGTGATGGAGAGTTTAGAATTTCTAATCTCCCACCCGGAAACTATACGCTGTTAATGCACAGGCTTGGTTATGCCAGTAAATCCTACCCGTTTACCATACGGGATGATGAAACCACTACGCTTTCGATAGAACTGCGGCCAACTATTCTAACCGGAAGTGCCGTGGAGGTAACGGCTCAGGCGGGTGACTTCCGCGGATCAAACCTGGAGCACGCTTCCATAAAGGTAACGGGTGCCGACCTGAGACGGAATTTGGGCGTTACTCTATCTGAAACGCTCTCAAATAAGCCCGGTTTTGAGCAGAGAACCATGGGTGCTGCTCCTGCCCGGCCGGTTTTAAGAGGCCTTGGCGATGAACGGCTGTTGATCCTTCAGGATGGTGAACGAACAGGGGATGTCTCAGCCACTTCTGCTGATCATTCCGTTACCATAGATCCCCTCGGAGCCGACGAAATAGAGATTGCCCGCGGCCCTGCAGCCCTTGCCTACGGTTCTAATGCAATTGGAGGGGTTATTAATGTTGTCAGAAACCAAATTGCGAATACTATTCCTTCCAATATTAACGGAACGGCTACCTTGCAGGGGTCCAGTGTTAATACCGGGCTTTCCGGTGCAGGCTTTTTGTCTATTCCACACAATGACTTTGTCTATAATATTGATCTAAACGGGAGGTATGGCGGTAATTACAGTTCACCTGAAGGAACCATTCAGAATTCAGGCTTTTTTACCACAAACAGTTCGGCCGGGGTAAGCTACATAAGGCCCTGGGGTTATTCGGGTTTGGCCATATCAACATTTTTGAGCGACTACGGCATTCCTCCCGACCCTGAAGGCGGTCACCCCAATGGCGTGGATATTGAAATGCGAAAGTTCCAGGTAGAGAACCGGAATGAGTTTTTGGTCAGAGATAGTTTCTTTAAACTGATAGAAACGCAACTCTCCTATCGCTACTATAATCATAAAGAGTTTGAAACTGCCGATATTATCGGTACGGAATACATTGTCAATTCGATCAACACCTCTTTGAAGTCATCTCACCGTGAAATTGGTTTTCTGAAAAATGGAATCATAGGATTATGGGGCGAATTTAAAGATTACATTGTTATTGATCGTGCAAATATCGAAACCAACAGCTTTAGCGGATCCCTTTACTCCATACAGGAATCTGACATCGGCCCTCTGCATATTGAGCTCGGTGCACGACTCGACGCCAATATAGTTCGCCCCAAAGAGGAGAGATTCAGCCAGCTGATTGGAGATATCCGACAGCGTTCATTCTTAGGCCTTGCCACATCTGCTTCATTAATTTATGACCTTGGAAGAGGCTGGAATCTTGGAACCGTGATTATGCACTCTTTCCGGCCACCATCTTCTGAAGAACTTTTTTCGCAGGGCCCACATATTGCATCCTACTCTTTTGAGATCGGAAATCCGGAATTAGATCCGGAGCGAGGTTTTGGCAAAGAGCTCTTCCTTCGATACAAATCCGGGACAGCGACCCTGGAACTTGCCGGTTTTCACAACGACTTTTCCAACTACATTTTCCCGAGAGATACCGGCAGGGAGAGTATACCTTTTCCCAGCCTGAATGAATTTCAATATGAAGCTACAAAGGCTGAAATCTATGGATTGGAAGCACAAACTGAGTTACAGTTAAGCGGTAATTTTGTGGCTAATGCATCATTTGCCTACACCATCGGGACAAGAGATGTGAGTGAAGAAGAGAGAGAAGCCTCGGGAATTGAATCCCAGCGCGACCCTCTTCCTATGATCCCTCCTGTTAACACTTCAATTGGTTTAACCTACAATTATAATCAATTCAGCTTAGGAGGCAGGTTCCGATATTCAGGCAAACAGGATAGGGTAGCAGACTTTGAAGAACCTACTGATGCCTTTAGTCTTATCGACCTTCATACACAATACCGTTTTTCATCCACCGGCAATTCACTTCATACATTTTCACTGACTGTCAATAATCTTCTAAATACAGAATACAGGAACCATCTCTCCAGATTAAAAGAGGTGTTCCCTGAACCGGGCATTAATATCAACCTTCTATACAGGCTCTATTTTTAATTTTTATTACCCTCAGTTACGGAAAAATCTGAAAATCTAAAGGCATCTTACGATTACATATCTATGAACCAGACCAAAATTGATACGGCTGTTATACTTGCTGCCGGAATGGGTAACCGATTAAAACCATTCACAAACAACATTCCGAAATGTATGGTGGAATTAAACGGAAAACCCCTGATTGCTCACACCGTTGATGCTCTTGAATCGAATGGTTTCGAAAACCTTATCGTAGTTACCGGCTATAGAAATGATCAAATAGAAAGTTTTCTCATTGATTATCCTACATCAATGAATATCAAAACCATCTATAATGATGTTTACGATGAAACCAATAATATTTACTCTCTGTGGCTTGTATCGGAATATATCCAAAATGGATTCACTCTAATTGAATCGGATATTATACTTGAATCGTCAATCCTCAAGCATTTTTTAAGCCCGGACCGGATCGCACTTGATCTCTTTTCGAGTGAAAAACACTACGGAACAACAGCAACTATTGACGAAAATCTATACCTGGAAAAACTTTACTTAAAAGCAGACCCACCTGAAAACAGAGATATCTATAAAACGGTTAACATCTACTCATTTTCTCAGAATACATGGAACCTGTTAAAGTCTGAAATGAACAGATTTATCGAAGCTGGCGAAGTGAATGGGTTCTATGAGGCAGCTATACAGCGTCTTGTAGAAAAAGGAGATATCTCACTCCAAGTGGTCTCTTTTAAGGACACCTGGTGGGATGAGATCGACACGCCGGATGATTTATCTCGAGTTAATAAATCCTTGAAATGGCAAAAACATTTGTTGTTGAATAAAGAACTCCAACCTGACTTTTCTGAATGAATACCACGTACCCGCTTCAGTGGGTTGCCGGGATTATTTCCGTTTTCTTGCCAAAATTTCTCAAGCAAAATGAAAAGAGAATAGTTCTCACCTCATTTCATGGAGATGGATACAGGGGTAACACCAAGGTCATCTTTGAACAGCTTTGTGAGCATTCATATTTCCGGCCTGTGTGGCTGAGCCGTAAAAGGAAAGTTGTAGATCAAATAAAATCAAAATTCGGAGATGAAACAGCCGCTTTAACCTATTCATTTGCCGGCCTGAAATCCCTCGCCTCGGCTTCTGCAATCCTGTTTACTCATGGCACCAGCGACTTCCCCTTTCTCCGGCTGCCGCGACGCGCTTTAAAAATTCAAACCTATCACGGCCTTCCCACCAAGCGTGGAGAGTACATGAGGCCGAAAAGTGAACGGCCGCCCATTTTCTTCCACAAACTCATTTTGAAGTACCGTTTTAAACCGATCGACTGTTTTTTATCCACATCACCATTTGTATCAGATATCTTTTCTCAACGATTTGGCCTTAGTAAAGAACAGTTTGCTGAAACCGGTTATCCCTGCTATGATAAACTTATAAAAGACAAACCGGATCCGGAGCTGATCGATAACCTCTGGCCGGAGGCTCCCAAGTATCGAAAAATTGTTCTTTACTCTCCTACCTACAGGAAATTTTCTAAAACAAAGTGGTTCCCTTTTGACGATTTTGAACCTGAAGTACTCTCCCGTTTTCTTGAAAAAGAGAACATTTTAATGTTGATGAGGCCTCATCCCAATGAACCATTCGATATCTCTGAATTTAAAAAAATCAGTGACCGCTTCATGGATGCAAGTCAACAGACCATTGAAG
Organism: Balneolaceae bacterium; assembly: GCA_007693295.1. Lineage (GTDB taxonomy): Bacteria > Bacteroidota > Rhodothermia > Balneolales > Balneolaceae > Rhodohalobacter. The sequence goes on along the minus strand of REDT01000108.1, from coordinate 584 downwards.
ACGTTTATTCACTCTTACTGATCACGGATGCCATAATCACAGACTACAGCAGCATCTATATTGAAGGATTACTCAGAGATATACCATCCATCTTTATCCCGTATGATATTGAATCATATGAACGCGGCCTGCCCTTCAATTACCATGAAACCACACCCGGCGACAAAGTTCTCAATCAAACAGAGTTTCTATCTTCGCTAAAGACCACACTTGATCATAAAGAACGCTATGAAAGTGAAATGGAGAGAGTGAAAAGTCTGTTTTTTTCCACAACTGACGGCAATGCTACCGAAAACGTAATTAAGCTGCTTGAGAAGAGCATTCCCGGTAAAAGGAATACGAATGAAACAACAGGATGAAAAGATTCTCTTAATCCTCTTCTAAAGACGTGGAAACGGACTGTTCGGCAATATCTTTTTACTGACTTCCGCATTTTCTACTTTGAAATTTTCCGGCCTTGAATTCCCGGTTCGTTAGGTGGAGCAGTGCATTACGAATCCTAAGCCACGCAGGGTTTGATCTTACTATGAGTTGGTAGTTAACAAGGCGGGGCCTTGGATTCGTTCTGCGGAGCCGAAGCGAAC
>REDT01000166.1 GCA_007693295.1 Balneolaceae bacterium | reverse complement strand
ATGAAAGGGAGAGCGGTACGAATCTGTTTATGGGTAAGATGAAAAATCCCTCGTTATGATCGCGGATGTAGGGGGTTGAGGGATTGCGCGGATTTATTTTTGTAATTGTTGCGGTTAGGTTAGGTTGGGTTGAGTGCTTCCATTTCGTCTAAACGGATGTGGCCTTCGTAGTAGGCCTTGCCTACCACTACTCCGTAGAGGTTGTGACTCTGTAGAGTTATCAGGTCTTTGAGATTTGAGACGCCGCCGGATGCTATCCAGTTCAGATCGGGGAATCGGTTTTGAAGATCCTGGTACATCTCCACATTTGGCCCGCTCAGCATACCGTCGCGGGCGATGTCGGTACTGAGAACGGTTTTGAGGCCGGCTTCAATCATTGGGTTCAAAAACTCCTCGATCGGTTCGTCCGAGGTCTCCAGCCAGCCGCCGTACGCCATTTTGCCGTCTTTCAGGTCCAGCCCCAGGATCATTTTATTCGGATGGTCTTTAATCGCCCCAAGCCACTCTTCCGGCTTTTTAACCGCCATGGATGAACAGATCACTCCGCTGATACCGGCATCAAGCAGCGTATCGATATCTTTGCGCGAGCGCACCCCACCGCCTGTCTGCACCGACAGGCCGAGATCGTTTATGATCTCCCTGATAATCGGCAGATTGTGAAACTCACCGCTTTTGGCACCGTTCAGATCCACCACATGGATGTGGCTGAATCCGGCCTGTTTGAATTTGGCGGCTTCATCTAGCGGCAGATGGTTGTAGATCGTTCTTTTATCGTAATCGCCTTTCTGAAGGCGTACAACCTGTCCGTCGAGCAGGTCAATTGCGGGGATGATTTTCATTTGAACCGTTTTTACAGCTTTCTGATTGATGAGGTGTAAAGATATGGATTTGTGGTGAGTGAATGATGGGGAATATTGCCTTGTGTTTGGCCATGAATTGATCTGTTAGTGTTTGTAAGGGGTCATAAATTACTGCCCAGGCAGCAAAAATAGGTTTTATATGAAATATTCCGGGATACCCAATAGTATAATAGATAATATTACTGTTATAGCAGTAAAAAATCCGAATACATATTGTATTCGGATAGAAAATTCTCTATAATATCAAATATTACTGCTAAAACAGGAGATATTATGAATAAAGAAGGCAAATTGATTCGATGTCACCGTAAAAAAAGCGGATTGACCCAGAAAGAAATTGCAGATTTGGCGGGAGTTGGTAAATCGGTGGTTTTTGATGTTGAGCACGGGAAATCGACAGTACAGTTCGATTCACTCCGGAAAATCTGTGATGTTTTGAATATCACAATAACCCTGAACAGTCCAATTATGGAACAGTGCCTGAAGGAGGTGGATCATGAGAATAGCTGAGGTTTATATGCATGGGATTTTGGCCGGCATTCTGTCTGAAGTGGAAAAGAACAGTGAATATCTGTTCAAATACGATTCCGCCTACAACGGTCCGCCGGTTTCGGTAACGATGCCGGTCAACATAGGTGAATTCCGTTTTGAGCAGTTTCCGCCTTTTTTTGAAGGACTTCTTCCGGAAGGTGCTAATCTGGATATGCTGCTTCGATCACAAAAGCTTGACAGGGATGACCTTTTTGGAATCCTGTTGGAAGTGGGTGGCGACACCGTGGGTGCAGTAACTGTAGTGGAGGCACAGCATGAGACGATGCCCGATCACATATGAACCGATAGAGGATGGACTCTACAGCAGCACCGGCCTCAACAAGTTAAACACCGCTCTCAAGAAGCTTGATCCGCTTCCGTTTACCGACCGGGAGCTTGCGCTTGAGTCACAAAAGAGAATGTCAAAGATGTCAATTCAGGGTGTTCAGCCCAAATTAAGTGCCCGGTTGAGCGTAAAACAGAGTCGATTTGAAATTGTTGACAGGCATGGAATTTTTATTCTGAAACCAAACCCTCCTCATTTTGAACAGGTGCCGGAAAATGAAGATCTGTCGATGCGACTGGCCTCCCTGTGCGGGATTGAAACCCCTCTGCACGGTATGGTTTACAACAAAGAGATGAAGCTTGTATACTTTATAAGGCGGTTCGACAGGGTGGGGAAGTCAGGAAAAGTTCATGTGGAGGATTTTGCCCAGGTGGCCGGAATGACCCGCGACACCAAGTACAATTACTCTATGGAAAAAGTGGCGCGGCTTATCGAAGAGTACTGTACGTTTCCGGCTGTTGAAAAAATGAAGCTATTTCGTTTAACCCTATTCAGTTACCTGACCGGGAATGAGGATATGCATCTCAAAAATTTTTCATTGATTCATAAGGATGGAATGATTGCGCTCAGCCCCGCTTACGATTTACTGAACACCACCATTGTTCTGGCAAACCCACAAGAAGAGCTTGCTCTCCCTTTAAAGGGAAAAAAATCCAATTTCACTAAAAATATACTTTTCAGTTACTTTGGTAATGAGAGGCTGGGATTGAACCGTAAGGTACTATCCAATATTGAGGAAGAGTTTCAATCAGTTTATAAAATCTGGATTGATGTTATTGATTCAAGCTTTTTATCAAACGACCTGAAAGAAATGTACGCGGATCTGATTCATGAACGCCGAAAAGCCATGGGCTGGTAATTGCAGCCTCCGTCTTCGGATCTCATTATCAACTTTGGGGCGAACCGTTGGTATTGCCATTCACCAAATCCAGGAAGTTTTGCAGAAGATGTGAACCGACCTGCCCCGATTTTTCGGGGTGGAACTGTACACCCATAAAATTATCTTTGGCAACCACGGCTGCAAAATCATTGATGTACTTGCAGCTAGCCAGGGTGTGGTCGTTGTTTGGGGCATAATAGCCATGCACATAGTAGAGAAACTGTAAGTTATTGATTCCCTTGATCAGGTGATGATCTTTAACCGTATTAAACTGGTTCCAGCCCATATGGGGTACTTTGGCTTGTGAGGCGTCAAATTTTTTCAGGTGACCGGGAATCAATCCAAGAGTTGTGCAATTCCCCTCTTCAGATGATTCATAAAGCAGCTGCATTCCGAGGCAAATGCCAAGCACCGGTTTGTTGGTGTTTTTCAGCCACACGTCGAGATCGCGCGAGCGCAGGTCGTCCATTGCCGATGCTGCATGGCCCACACCGGGGAAGATTATTCCGTCTGCTTTTTCGAGCTCATTGGGATCGTCTGAGATAAAATAATCAGCTCCCAACCTGTCGAGTGCGTTCGATACGGATGCAAGATTGCCTGCCTGGTATTTGATGATTCCTATCATTGTTTTTAAAAAAGTGAAAGCACAATTGAAATCGCGGACAAGCTGTCCGCGGTACTTTGCCTAACCACTTAAATCGTTCCTTTGGTTGTTGGGAGTATGCCCTTAGTTCTTTCAGTACGGCTGATCGCAAAGCGAAGTGCTTTTGCGAAGCCTTTAAACACCGCTTCTACTTTATGGTGTTCATTTTTACCTGATGCCTCAACATGCAGAGTAGCCTTTGCGTTCATGGCCAGGGTATAATAAAAGTGTTCTAACATTTCGGTGGGAAAATCGCCAATGTACTCCCGTTTTAGCTCCACTTCCCAACGCAAATAGGGGCGATCGGAAAGATCAATGGCTACAGTGGCCTGCGCCTCATCCATTGGCAGCACAAATCCATATCGCTGAATGCCGGCTTTATTCCCGGATATAGCCTCGCGAATTGCCTGACCAAGGGCGATGGCTGTATCCTCTATGGTGTGATGCTCGTCTACCTCCAGGTCGCCTTTGCAGGTAAGCTCAAGGTCAATGAGTCCGTGGCGTGCAATCTGATCGAGCATGTGATCGAAAAAGTTCAGTCCCGTGCTGATGCGGCTCTTTCCCGTGCCGTCCAGGTTGATTGATACCGAAATATCGGTCTCTTTAGTGGTTCGCTTGATAGCGGCTTTGCGACTTGGAAAGAGAATGGCGCGGGCAAGGGTTGTCCATTGATCTGCTGTTTCGACTATTGCGCCACCGGTTACAAATTGCAGCGATTCCTCCCGGCGGATGATGCCGTCAGCAGAGGAGGCGTCAAATCCTGCATTCCCGATTCCCTCATTTTCAATGAGGCGCAGCCGGGATTGAGAAAGCTTCTCCGGTTCAAAACCCAGCTCAGCTCCATTCTGTGCCAGGTAAGCCATTGCGCTAAGAGCTCCCGGGGGAAGCAGGGATTCCGTTTCAGAGGTAAGTGCTGTTGGGTGGATGTAGATTTTCATGGATAATTGGTTAGTGAGTAAAAAAGTCCCCTCTTAAGTGGGCTCATGCTTCGAAGAACACACCCCTGATCGCATCGCTATACGCTCTGCGATCTGTCCCCTCTCGAGAGGGGATTCTCTTCCAAAACCTCTTTCAGCGCCTTCAGAAAACGCACATTCTCATCAGGCTTGCCAATTGTTACCCGGAGACAATCTTCACATAGGGGTTCATTGCCGCGATAACGCACAATGATACCTTTTTCTGCCAGTTTTTGATATACCTCTTTTGCATTCCGGATTTTGAAGAGAAGAAAGTTGGCATTTGATGGATAGACCATCTCAACTTCTTCACTATGACTGAGTTGTTCGGCCACATAACTGCGCTCCTCACGGATTTTATCAATGTTTAAATTGAAAAGGTCGGGGTTGTCGAAGGCTTTTAAGGCCGTATCTGCAGTAAGTTTGTTGATATTGTATGGCGATTTTACCCGAAGCATATAGCTGATGACCCGGGGATCAGCGATTGCAATTCCAAGCCGGATACCCGCCAGTCCAAATGCCTTTGAAAAGGTTTGCAGCACCACAAGCTTTGGATACTGACGCACCATTTCGGCCATAGACTCCTGCCGGCTGAAATCGATATAGGCTTCATCCACAACCACAATTCCGTTGAATCGGATCAGTATTTTGAGCAGATCGGTTCGATTCAGGTCATTTGCCGTGGGATTGTTCGGTGAACAGAGGAACAGGATTTTGGTTGACTCATCGGCTGCTTCCAGAATTTCATCCGGCTTGAGCTGGAACTTCTTTGTGAGCAGAACCTCTTTAATGGCCACGTTATTGATATTTGCCGCCACTTTATACATCCCATAGGTTGGCGGAGTAATAAGAATCGATTCTTTCTCCGGATCGCAAAATATCCGCATCAAAAGATCAATCGGTTCATCGCTTCCCACTCCCAGAAAGATATTTTCAATTTCCACATCCCTGTACTCCGCAATTTTTTTTCGCAACTGATCGTGTGTGGGTGACGGATACCGATGCAGGTCAAGAGAGTTGCTTACAATGGAGCCGTAGCTGTTCTCGTTGGCATCCAGCAGGGTTCCCTTGTCAAAATCATCCCGTGCACTGCGATAGGGGGTGAGGTTGCGAATGTTTTCACGAACCAGGGATTCTATGTTGATGGATTTGGGCATGTTTGGGTTGTAATGATTTAAGGATTAAAAGGTCCCCTCTGGAGAGGGGAAAAGTGAGTGCTAAAGGCGAAGCCGGTTAGCACGATCGAGGGGTGTGTCCCATGTAGGGCTTCAATGCTTAATCAACACACCCCTAAATCCCCTCTTGCCATAGGCATCCCTACGGGGCAAGAGGGGACTTTTTTATTGCATTTATCAACTTTCCTTACCCAACTTCTTCAACCTCACGCTCACCGCATTCTTGTGTGCATAAAGGCCCTCAATTTCAGCCAAAGTTTCAACAGTGGGGCCTAAATTTCTCAGCCCCTGTTCCGAAATTTTCTGCATGGTAATAAATTTTTGAAAACTGTAGAGCGAGACGCCGCTGTACATTCTTGCATATCCATATGTAGGTAGCGTATGGTTGGTACCGGAGGCATAATCGCCCATACTCTCTGCCGTCCACTGGCCTATAAACACAGATCCCGCATTGATTACGCTCTCTGCAAGCTCATCAGCATCGTCTGTATTGATAATAAGGTGTTCGGGAGCGTATTTGTTTGAGAACTCCATCGCCTCTTTTGTGGAACTAACCACAACCGTAAAACTATTCTCGAGAGCACCTATAGCAAACTCTTTTCTCGGCAGCTTGTTCAGCTGTTTTTCCGTTGCTGCATTGATTGCATCGAGATCGGTATTCTCAGTCACAACCAAAACCACCTGGCTGTCTGACCCGTGTTCGGCCTGTGATAAAAGATCAGCAGCCACAAAATCAGGATCTGCGTTTTCATCAGCAATAACCAAAACTTCAGACGGGCCTGCGGGCATATCTATAGCTACCATAGCCTCACTGTTTTGCAGGATCATCTTGGCAGCGGTAACAAACTGGTTTCCGGGACCGAAAATCTTATCCACTTTTGGGATGGTATTTGTGCCAAATGCCATCCCGGCTATTGCCTGGGCACCGCCTGCTTTTACAACGGCAGCTGCACCGATCTTTTGGGCGATATAGAGAATCGAATCAGGAACGTTTCCGTTTTTGTCGGGCGGAGTGGCGATCACAATGGTTTTGCACCCTGCAATCATAGCAGGCACTCCAAGCATCATCGCAGTGGAGGGTAGCGGTGCCGTACCGCCGGGAATATAGAGCCCTACCCGCTCAATAGGCCTGGCCACCCTGCTGCAGAGTACACCATTCATGGTTTCAACGTCAATTTTGGATGTGCCCTGTTCCCGGTGAAACCGGAAGATATTGCTCATGGCGCGGTCGATCGCCTCCTGAACCTTTGGCTCTAACGTAACAGAAACGGATGCAGGATTGATAATTACAGGTTTTGGGTCAACCCCGTCAAATTTTATGGTATAGGCCCTGATCGCTTCATCACCGAGTTTTTGCACATCATCCAGTATAGGCTGTACGGTCTCAAAAACCGAGGCGAAGTCCATCTTTGGGCGCCGGCAGAGGGCTTCGATCTCTTCGGAGGAAAGGGTTTTGTAGTTGTAGGTTTTCATAGTTGAGTATCAAGTATCGAGTATTGAGTATCGAGACTGTCTTGCTACTCAATACTCAATACTCCCGTACTATTAGTTAAACAATCATCGATTCAATTGGCAGCATCACAATACCTGTGGCGCCGGCTTCTTTAAGGTTTTCCATAACATCCCAGAATGTAGAGAGCGGAATTACGGTATGTATTGCCACCATGCCGTTGTCGGCAAGCGGCATTACGGTTGGGCTTTTTAGTGAAGGTATAATTTTCTTTATTTCCACAACAGCACTTTGCGGAGCATTCATCATGATGTACCGGCTTTCTGCGGCTTTTTTATACCCTTCTATACGCTGAAGAATCTTGCCGATAAGATGTTTTTTGCCTTCCGATAGCGGTTTATTGGTCTGAATCAGCTGAGTTTCCGAATCAAAAATGTTATCGATTTCAATCAGGCCGTTTGCCTTTAGCGTGCCACCGGTAGAGACCAGATCGGTAATGGCATCGGCAATCTCCAATCGTGGGGCAATCTCAACCGAACCCGACAGGGTCACAATATCTATATCAATTCCCTTCGAGTTAAAAAACTTGCGGGTTAAAACCGGGTAGCTGGTGGCAATTCTTTTGCCGGCAAAGTCTTCAACTTTTTTGATAGAGCCATTTTTTGGAACGGCAATAGCAAGCCGGCATACGCCATAGTCGAGTCCGCGAAGAATGGTTACATCGGCTTCATCTTCGGCAACTGTATTTGCCCCAACAAAACCGAGGTCGCAAACGCCATCTTGCACATATTCGGGGATATCGTCGTCACGGATCAGCAGAAGCTCCACATCAAAGTTGCGGCATTTCACAAGCAGGCTTCGTTTGTAATCATCAAATTGCAGACCAATGCCTTCAAGGAGACTGAGGGTTTTGTCGGTTAAACGGCCGCCTTTTTGAACGGCAATACGTAAAGAGGTTGTAGAATCGAGAGTTCTCATAGAAAAATCAATAATATGGTGAATGGTAGTTGGAAGTCAGATAACAATGGGCAGGTAAGGGGAGATTTATCGTACAATATGCCCGTGGCTGCCGTGATGGCAGTGATGATGAAGTGAAATATGTGTGATGTTTTTTGCCACGTAATTAAGGTATGAATTTCAGTTTTTTAAAACCAATCAAAATCATAAACAACAGATATGCCTGAATTCATTCCTTAAAAAAGATCCGCAATGTCTTTCGAAGACATTGCGGATCTTTTATCGCAAAAAAAGAAAGCCCGGCTCCAAATGGCAGCCGGACTTTGCTTGGGGGTCAAAAAATATCTTGAGGGTTACTGCTCAGCTTCTTCCAGATTGATGATTTCAGCAAGAGTGCAAAGATCAATGATAATGTGTAATGGAATTGAGCAGATTCATGTTTTGATCTCGTAATTTCTTGTATCTTGGTCTGCGAACTGATTATTTTGTAGCCAACTTATAAAATAATGTTTCAAACTAACTGTGGATTCCGGCTTTTCGGAACCGAAAAAAATTGAAGTCCAATAACATGAAGACAATTGCTCAGCTTACATACATTCCACTCTACAATGAACATCCAAAAGAACAGGTGCAGGATCTTATTGAATTTGTAGCTCAGCATGACGTTGAGATGGATGTAAACTACCTTTCAACAAGTATCAGAGGCGATACAGATGTCGTATTTGAACTGATTCGTGAGATTTATGATACGATGACTATCGAGGGCGAGAAATTCAGATTTCACGTGGAGTTGTTGAGTCCCACCAAGGAGTAAACTCGCTTGAGAGGCTTTAAAAACTAAAAGGCAGGTGCTCCCGGTAACATGAGAAGGGGAAGGAGCAGGAGTACAAACTCATGTCTTCCTGCGAGTAAATGGTTATTGATACCGGTCGGACATCCTTTCCCACTCATCTATTTCCAAATAGAGGGTATCGCCGTCTTCATTTGTATAGATAAGGCGGTCGGAGAGATTTACTCTTTCTGAAACCTCGGCAAGAACTGTGGATTCATGCATAATTCTGGCTTTGATAACCACCCGGTTCCCCTCAATTTGTTCAATTTCTGCAGGGAATGATCTCTTATTATAAAAAATAACAGCCTCCGGATTGAATTTTTCAGGCCAGCTTGAAAAGGTTAATACCAAATCCGTGCCTCGCTCAATATTGTCTTCATCTCCGGGAATGCTGGCAGTCCAGTTGTAATACGACGCTTCCGTCAGTTGTATTGAGTTATTAGAGGCTGCTTTTTCGGAGGATGAGCAAGCATTAGCGAATAGAAATAGGGTAAGTGAAAAAATAAAGAGTGTTTTCATCGGTTACTTGTTATAAAACAGTTATAAAATGGAATGCTTTTCAGTTCGTTTATTTTGAACTATTATTGAATCAACGCATTTATTACTGTTAATCATATAATAAATAGAGCGTAGTTTACCGCCGGTTTAGTTATAAGATCAGGCTACCTTAAATACAGGGTAAAATTTATGAAAAGATATTATTTGTACGCACTCCTTATTCTGTTTTCTTTAAATGCTTGTGATACAAGCTCTAATGAGATTACTGAAGCATCTGAAGAGAAACAGTTTGTATGGAACGGATTAAACCACTGGTATTTTTGGCAAGGAAATGTTCCCGATTTGGCAGACAACAGGTTTACCGACGAAGAGTCCTTTTATTCGTATCTGAATGATTTTCAGAATGAAGAGATTTTATTCAACAGTCTGCTCTTTCAAGAGGATGATTTCTCCTGGTTTATTGAAAATTACGTAGAGCACGAAGAGTCGCGTCAGGGCATTACCAAGTCATTTGGATTTCGATATGGATTGGTTCGCATCAGTCAGGACTCAGATGCTGTTTTCGGCTATGTACAGTATGTGGTTCCCGATTCACCCGCCGATGATGCCGGGCTAAAACGGGGAGATGTTTTCACCCGGATTAACGGCACAACAATTACCACGAACAATTTCTCATCACTTCTACAAAGCGAGAGCTATGTCCTAACACTGGCTGATCCGGATAATAATTTTCAGGAGATTGAAGCAACAGACCCCATAAATTCTGTTGTACTGCAGGAAAATCCCATTCACGCTGTCAAAGTCATTGAAGCGGATAATGCCAGGATAGGATATCTTGTTTTGAATGCCTTTAGATTTAATTTTCACGAGGAGTTGAATGATGCATTTGGAGTATTATTGAACGAAAATATTGATGAGCTGGTGCTTGATCTGCGCTACAATTCCGGCGGAGCTCTGATTACCAGTGCGATTTTGGCAGGAATGATTTCCGGATTGGATGACACCAATGTTTTTTCAAAGCTTATCTATAATGAGAAAAGGTCTGACAGGAATGTTTCCTTTCCGATATATGATGAAGTTCCGGTGTATAACGGCAATGGAGAGGTGACGGATGTAATAGCGATGAACCAACTAAATCTGAATAGATTATATATTCTTACCGGTTTTCGCACGGCATCGGCAAGCGAGACCATCGTGAATGGGCTGCGGCCATACCTGGATGAAGTGATTTTGATAGGCGACGATACCCGTGGTAAAGATGAAGGCTCTATTACGGTATACGACAATCCGCCAAATTATAGCAGTAATAATGGAGCCAATCAGAACCACATGCGTGCGATGCAGCCTATTGTGTTCAAGATTTTTAATGCGCAGGATCAGGATTATCCCGATGGGTTTTCTCCTACTCCGAATAACAGGCTTATTGAGTTCAGTTCGACATTTTTAGGCAGTATGCCGGAACTTGGAGATGAGAGTGAACCCCTTTTGGCAAGGGCGCTCGAGTTAATTACCGGTAATGGCCAGGTAGCCCGTATGACGACTGAAATGTGGGACGACCGTGAAATGATCATAGATTCTCAAGACCTTGTACCATTCAGTGATGATGTTTATCTGCTTCCGGGTGATATAAAGAGATTGGAGTGACAGCCTCTGAGAGGTAAGAAGTAGTAGAGAGTAGAGAGTATCGAGTAGCAAGTATTGAGAATGTCGGTCGAAACCTGTCAGCACCAACTGGATCTGACAGCGTTGGGTTTGCATGCAAGTAATGCTGTATAAGATGGGATTCGATTCTATGAGGCGACGCTGACAGAAACCCGGAAAAGCACCGGGAATGCTGTCAGGTCTTCACACAACTGACAAGTATGGGTTAACACTACACTAGTCTCCTCTCATCATTATCAAGGCGCACTAGGCCCTAAAATTACGGCGTTCAGGAACAATCTGTCGGCTCCCCGCCAGTAACCGCGGAAGTTTACATCTTCCGCAAAGGCGATAAGCCGGCCCGATCCGATTCTCTGCTCATAGAGGAATATGGATCCGGGAAGCCGTTCAATATTTTCTTCCCACATATGCCCCGCAATGCGTACATCACCGTCGGATGCAACTTTAACAGCAGTACGCCGGGCAGGTGAGGGAGGCCCTTCAGGAGCTCGATAGAGCCGGGTTGAGTTGATGAGTACCGGCAAATCATAGTCGTACCCCGACACAATCCATTCGTTACTGTCAAGTTCAGTTCTGACAAAGGCCCCCGGCACGCTAAGACGTTGAGCGTTTTCATTCTCTTCGTCGTCGTACCACGAATCAAGAGTGCCAAGACCCATGTTTGTTCTTGCAAATTCGCTTGCCGATCCGATGGTAACCAAAGTGCCGCCATCACGTACCCAGCGCTGAATCCGTTCTATTCCCGATTCGCCAAGCAGTTTTTCCATTTCACTGCTGTTTTGAACTTCCGGAACAATCAGCACATCAAACCGCTCCATAGGGGTGGAAGCGATATTGGTGGTATTGATGATGGTGTGTGGAATTTCATAAACCCGGTCGAGTGTGTGCCATGCCCAGCCAAATGAGTAGGCATCCAGTGGGTAGTTTGCCAGCAGCGCGATTTCAGGGTTTTTCACGCGATTCCCCTCAATGGTGCCAAGCGGCGGAAATCCGGGATCAACCCGCCCGCTGTTAACCGCATCCACTTCGAGATCGAACTTTTCTGCCAGTTCGCGCACAGCTTCGTGCACGGTATCACTCTTGCCGTCAGTACGAACCACAAGGGTTCCGGAACTGTATCGCTTGCCGTTAATTTGTGTAGGCTTATAGATGATGTGCAGACGAATCTCTTTTTCCCTGAGTGGTATAATAGTGGACAGGAGCGCTGCCTGATTACCATTGATGAGATAGGCGTATTCGGCCATCTCATCGGTCATGCCGCCGGGATTGCCAATAGGCTCGGTTAACCGCACTGCAGAAATGGAGCGGCTATCGGATGTACTGAAGCCCTGCAAATTGTAGAGCAAGGGCAGCGACCATGCGGTGATGTCGTAGAATCGTGGATTTTCGCCTCGATCCACACGTTCGCGCGCCTCGGCAAGGAACTCTTCGGGGATCTGAATATGCGGTTCAAGCAGTTTTCGGATAAATGCCATACGGGGCTGAGATGCTTCTATCACATAGCTGCCGGCACTGAAAGTATGTGAACCTACCTCATTGCCTTCGCGGTTTTTAACATTTCTGAGAGATGCATCAGATGTGAGTTCACTCACTTCAATTCCGCTTCGCTGAAGCAAATTTACCACATAGGCTACAAGATGGGGGTCTCCTTCCTGTTTTATGAGGTAGCGAACGGTACCCCTGCTGCCCTGATCGATGGCGTTTACATTCGACCGGTAGTAGTCGGTTAATAACTCCTCTCGCTTATCGGATGAGAGGCCGATCATTGCGCGAAAGGCCGTGTATTGCTGGAAGGCGGCTTGCCCCAGCGTTCGTACGGTACCGTCGCTTAACTCGAGGGCAAGGCCCCTGGAGGATCCCTGCTCATAGAGCATGCCAACAGCGCCCTGGTAGGTCATGTAGGAGGTGAAGTAGGCAGGGTAGAAGAAGTTAAAGATCTCTCGCTTGGTGTACTCCACATGCTCCCGGTCGAAAGCTTCAGCGTGGGCTCGGCCATACTCCTCAAACCATTTTGTGGTGTATTCGGGGAAGAACGGAGAGAATGGGCCGGTTGGAGGGTCAACATAAAATTCACGTTCCGAACCCATTTCGTGAGCATCCACACCGGCTTGCGGCCTCCACTCCTGGAGAATGGCTGCACGGTTGCGCGTTTCGGGGTGGGTGTGGGCAAACCAGTCGCGGTTCAGATCAAAATAGTAGTGGCTGGTTCGATATTTTCTGCCATCCCATCCCGTAAAATCGTTCGACCAGTCGGCTAAGTCGGCATTAGCATGGCGGCCCTTGTGCTGGTGATTGAACTGTGCAAAGGCATCACGCCCGTCTGAGTTGATAACGGGATCGGCTATAATCAATGTATTTCGAAGATGCTCGAGCGTTTCCGGATCATTGTTGGTCGTGTAGTGTTCGAGCATCATCAAAACGCCTTCGGTACCGGAGAGCTCGAACCCGTGAATGGATCCACCCAGATAGAGAACGGCCGGCTGTGCGGTGATGATCTGCTCTGCCTCGGCACGGCTTGTTCGGCGCGGATCATTCAATTTTTGTGCATTCTCACGAATTTCATCTAAACGGGCATGATTGTCCGGTGCGGTGAGGATAGCAGCAACCTGAAGGCGGTGGTCGAATGTGGTGCCGATCTCAAGAAGCGTCACGCGTTCGGATGCTCCATTAAGATAGTTCAGGTAATCAAGAATTTGATGGCTTTGTGTAATTCGGTCACCAATTTTGTGGCCAACCACTTCTTCAAAGGACTTTACCTGAGCTGAGAGCTGAAGAGGTAAGAGCAGGCCTATTATAAAAATCGATAAATAAGTAACATTTCTTTTCATGGATTGATATGCTTTGTATTGATTTGGGTTGGAGGAGAATACTCCGCTTTCACAGCTTTGAACAATATTCATTATAAAAACATACAAATAACATTTAAATGCAATGACCGTTTCAACTTTGTATATTTGAAGCCTTCGTAATAATGAGTAACAGTTTGGTGGAGTGATAAAATCATACTAACAAGAACCTCTTCAAAGGAAGTTTTTTAAAAAATTTAGCCCACTAAACAAATTGATTAGCATTTTTTCCCATTCGCATGAATAATATTCGCAATTTCTGCATTATAGCCCATATTGACCACGGTAAATCGACACTGGCTGATCGGCTCCTTGAACGCACAGGCACCATCAGTGAAAGAGATATGCAGAATCAGGTTCTGGATGATATGGATCTCGAAAGGGAGCGGGGCATTACGATTAAAAGTCATGCGATCCGAATGGAATATACCCGGCCAAATAAGGAGAAGTTTATTTTTAATTTGATCGACACGCCCGGCCACGTGGATTTTGCCTATGAGGTGTCGCGCGCATTAAAAGCGTGTGAGGGAGCGCTTCTTATTGTGGATGCAGCCCAGGGTGTGGAGGCGCAGACTATTTCTAACCTCTATCAGGCCATTGACCAGGGTCTTGAAATTATTCCGGTACTAAACAAAATTGACCTGCCGGGAGCCGAACCGGAAGAGATCAGCCAGCAGGTGGTGGATTTGATCGGTTGTAAGCATGAAGATATCCTGCATGTATCCGGTAAGACCGGCGCGGGAGTAGAGGAACTTCTGGAGGCCATTGTAGAGAAAATTCCTGCCCCTGAACGGGAAACGGAGAAGCCGTTAAAAGCCCTCATTTTTGATTCAATTTTTAACACCTATCGCGGTTCCATTGCCTATGTGAGAGTGATGCAGGGAACACTGAAGAAAGGAGATCCGATCTTTTTCATGGCTACCGAAAAAGAGTATGATGCCGAGGAGATTGGATATTTGAAACTCAAAAAAGAGCCCTGTCAAGAGCTCAAGGCCGGCGATGTGGGATATGTAATCGGCAGTGTGAAATCGCTGCAGGATGCAAGGGTGGGGGATACCATTACCCATCAAAAAAACAAAGCCGATACACCGATTCCCGGATACCAGGAATCCAAGCCTATGGTATTCAGCGGTATTTTCCCCACAAATTCGGAAGAGTTTGAGGACCTGCGTGCTGCATTGGAAAAGCTTCAATTGAACGATGCGGCACTCTCCTATCAGCCTGAAACATCGAAGGCTCTGGGTTTTGGTTTCAGGGCCGGATTTTTGGGAATGCTCCACATGGAGATTGTGCAGGAGCGCCTCGACCGTGAGTTTAATATCGATATTATAACCACAGTGCCCAACGTACAGTATGAAGTTGAGGTTGATTACAAGGGAGAGCGCGGTAAACGAACCGTCGATAATCCGAGTGAAATGCCCGATGCAGGCAAGATTGAGGCTGTTTGGGAGCCCTATATAAAGGCGAGTATTATCACGCCGGCCACCTATATTGGGCCAATCATGAAATTGTGCCAGGATAAAAGAGGGATCTATATAAATCAGGTGTTTATGCAGGGGAATCGTGTAGAGATTACCTATGAATTGCCGATGGCTGAAGTCGTTTTTGATTTTTATGACAAGCTGAAAAGCGGGACCAGAGGCTATGCATCTCTCGACTATGAATTACTTGAATACCGAAAGGGAGATTTGGTACGTTTAGATATCCTGTTGAACGGTGAACCGGTGGATGCTCTGTCGAGTATAACTCACCGGGATAAAGCCTATGAACAGGGCAGGAAAGTTTGTGCCAAGCTGAAGGAACTAATTCCACGGCAGCAGTATGAAGTAGCAGTTCAGGCAGCAATCGGCTCCAGGGTAATTGCCCGTGATACCATTCGGGCGCTTCGAAAAGATGTTACCGCAAAATGTTACGGCGGGGATATTACCCGAAAGCGAAAACTGATTGAAAAACAGAAGGAAGGAAAAAAACGTATGAAACAGGTTGGAACCGTAGAGATCCCTCAGGAAGCGTTTCTGGCCGTATTATCAATGGATGACGATGAAAGATAAAACCACTACCATGATTAGAAAATTCGCTCTCTTAATTTGCTTAATTGCAATCAGTACAACGGCCTATGGCCAGTTTGATGATCCGGATATCCGCAAAGTCGATTATTCGGAAAGGGCTCAGTTTGAACAGAGATTTGCTGACATCAATTGGACCGGACAGGGTTTATATAACCCTACTACGATCGACCGTCTGCCTACTGTAGAGCTTCGATCCAGATTACAGGCTGTCTATGGCGATCCTACCCAGACAATTAAAGATTTGATCAACAACAACTTCAGGCCGGGAAAGGCTGTTCAGTTCGAGTATTGGTTTATTATTGACGGTGAAATACCACTGATGATTTTGGATCTGGATGGCCCGTTTGAAAACGGATTGGTTTATGTTGGAGCCAGCCGGTACATTGACATGATGCCACAGGTGAAGCGTACCCTGACCCGAAAGCTAATGAATGAGTACGGCGAACTGGCTGACTTTTCCGACTTCTTCTTCTCACCGGAACGTGAACAATGGTACAGGGTAGAGTATAAGAATGGCGAATTCAGTCATGAAATGATTAACCGCCCGGCAAATTTTAATTAATCACAAAGAAAAACGTTGAGCAGAAAAAAGGACCTGACCAAAAAACCACGCTTTTGGGAAAGTAAAACAGAAAAAGAGAAGGCGTTTGACGTAAAAGCCAAGCACTGGGCACGCGAGTGGCTTGATGCGCTTATATGGGCAGCAATCGCAGCAATTATTCTCAGAACATTTTTCTTCGGGGCTTATCGTATTCCAACCCCGAGTATGGAAAAGACACTCTTAACGGGTGATTTTCTGATTGTGACCAAGCTCGCATACGGGCCAAGAACGCCCATGACGCTTTCTGTTCCCTTTACCGATATCTACATGCCGGGTGTTAACCTGCCCTGGTTTAGAATTCCCGGATATTCAGAAATTCAGCGAGATGATATTGTTGTATTCAACTATCCGATTGATATTGCCCCGATTTCAGTTAAAACGAACTATATCAAACGAGCTGTAGGTATGCCGGGTGATGAACTGAATATTGACAATAAGCTTCTATTTGTGAATGGAGAGCCCTCCGAAGAGTTTGAAACACTGATGTATAACTACCGGGTCAAATCGCTCGACAGGATCCGGCTGAGTCCGGCAAAAGTGCGTGAAGCCGGCGGCAACACGCTGAGCAGCGGCAATGGAGAGTACATCATCAATATGACGCCGGAGCTTGCCAGTGATATGGAGACCTGGCCGGAAATTGACTCCATACAACACTACGTTCTGCCCGAAGATTTTGATTCGTTTGGCCGGCGGGGTTTCAACTTTTCACGTGGATTCCAGAATCACGACCACATGGGGCCTTTTACCGTTCCATACAGCGGCCAGCAAGTTGAGTTGACATCCGAAAACTGGCACATCTATCAGGATATCCTGGAGAGATACGAACGAAACAGTGTGCAGCGAAATGGAGACCAGTTTACCATTAACGGTGAAGAGACCAATCAATACACGATTCAAAAGGATTACTACTTCATGATGGGGGATAATCGTGATGATAGCGAAGACAGCCGCTACTGGGGATTTGTTCCGGACGACCACGTGATTGGAAAAGCGGGTATGATCTATTTCTCATGGGATGGCGAAAAATGGATGCCCAGAGTAGGCAGGATGTTTAATTTGATACATTAGGAGTATCAAGTAGCGAGATATTTATCGGTAAAATTCCCGCATAGCGATCCCTTTGGGGAAACTCTCAAGCACCAAATTACAATTAACAAATTCCAAACGTGGCCTGAGTATAAATTAAAGGCACGTAATCAGGGATAGCGTCCGTTTGGAATTTGATGCTTGTTATTTGGTGCTTTTAATCAGATAGGTGACCGAAATCTGATTTCTGATTTACAAACTGCCCACTGCCAACTTCCCAAGCTACTCTTTAACCAAACTCTTTCCCTTCTTCTGCCCTTCACGAATGGCAAGCTGGCCGCAGCCGGCGTCGATATCATCACCGCGGCTTCTTCGAACGGTAGCGGTAACATCCTTATCGGTCAGGATTTTCATGAATTGATTTAAACGTGTTTCACCTACACGCTTCAGCTTCACTCCTGCCACATCATTATACATGATTATATTGATCTTGGAGGGTACCCATCGGGCAATCTTGACAAGATTCAGGGCATCCTGCCGGGAATCGTTAAAATCGTCGAACAGAAGGTACTCATAGGTAAGCGGTTTCTGGGTTTTGCTGAAGTAGTATTTTACCGCCTCTTCGAGCTGCTCAAGGTTCAGCGATTCATTTATCGGCATAATTTTATTTCGCTTCTCATCATCGGCCGCATGGAGTGAGATAGCCAGGTTAACCCCTGTATCTTCATCGGAAAGTTGTTTTATCTGCTTGGTGAGGCCCACCGTCGAAACAGTAATTCTTCTTGGAGAAAGGTCGATGCCCAGGGGATCGGATAAAATCTTTGCGGACTCAATTACCGCTTTGTAGTTATGCAGAGGTTCGCCCATCCCCATGTAAACAACATTGTTAATCTTTTTTCCAAACTTCTCTTCAGTAAGCTCATTGATGATTTGAACCTGATCCACAATTTCACCATGGGTCAGGTTGCGGAAAAATCCCATCTTGCCGGTTGCGCAAAAAGAGCACCCAAACATACATCCAACCTGCGATGATACACAGACCGTGAGTCGGTTTGCGGCACCATCAGGATAGAAGTCGGGGATCATTACGGCTTCCACTTTATACTCTTCAGGACCGTCGAGCGTAAACAGAAACTTGATGGTCCCATCCTTTGACTCCTGCTTGCTGTGTATCGAAATCTTGCGCACCTCAGCGATATCATTCAGCTTTGCCCGCAGGTCTTTCGATAGATTGGTCATCTCATCAAAAGAGGAGGCTCCTTTTTGATAGAGCCACTGGTAAAGCTGGTCGGCCCGGTAACCCATCAGGCCGAGCTCATCGGTGAACTCCTTTAGCTCAGCCGTGCTGAGGGATTTGAGGTCAGTTTTTTTCACAACATCTAATTCTTTTTCCATTTCTGAAAGATACGAAGGAATCTTCGGAATCTACAGCCGATCAGCACGCTCTGTTTATTCTTCAAGTATTGAGTTGACCGCTGCCATAATCACGGACTTATCTACTCGCTGCCTGTAATCGGGGTTTACATATTGAAATACGATTTTACCTTCTGAATTCGTCAAAAAGACAGATGGAACCGGCAGCATGTGATGGCCCTGCCCTGAACGCTCTTCAATATCCATTCCACCCTCTTTCAGGCTTTGAACGGTCTCTTGGTCTACCCGGAAGGCCACACCGAACGCTTTTGCAGCCTCCATGCCGCTGTCGGACAGAAGGGTGTAGCCCGGTTCGGTATCTTCAAGCGAATGCTTAAGATATTCGGGTGTATCGGGGCTGATGGCCACGATTTCGATTCCTTTGCTCTGAAGCTCATTTTCAATCTCGGAGAGGTCGGACAGCTCACCTGAGCAGAACGGGCACCAGCCGCCACGGTAAAAAACATAGAGAGTTTGCTGAGAGCTGATTTCATTCAGGTTAACGGCTTCCTCCTGTGGATTTAAAAGTGAAATATCCGGAATCGTTGAACCAATCAGCAATGGAGAGACTTCACTTGCACTGTCTGGGACCAATTGCTCGTTGTTTGTACAGTTGACAGCCAGTAAGGAGAGAATAACAGCGGAGAGAAAGAGATATGGTTTGGTAAGGAGATATGTCATAGAAATTTGTAAAATCTAGGTTTATGTTGATATGTATGGGTAATCACATCATCAATTTTTTGGCAGATTTAGATACCAACGATTCACCAGGCGTTCCTACAGAACGCACTCTCTGTGTGTCTGCGGCTATGTTACCGATCAAGCGTTCCTATTGGAACGCGGATCTGCACCAGAACCATGATTGGCACTTACAGGGATACCAATTAACTACAGCTGTGTTACTGATGTAAATTCCGATGTTTTGTACATCTGCTTATTGCCTAAGACTCATTTTCTAAAGAGGCGTCCCATCGGGACGTTTGATCGGTAACTGTGGGGACGTCAACCCCTACTACTTACGTTCCGTAGGAACGTTTGGTGGCCTAAGCAGAGAGTACCTGAATCTAAGCTCATCGGAATAGCCTTATCCATGCCAACGCCATCCCTATGGCACAATTCAACAATGAACCGGAATCTATTCAGTCCGGCACAAGAGAGAATCACAAAAGGATAAAGGGATTGTAAAAAATTTAAAACCTCGGATTTACAATATTGTTGTAAATGGATCCAAACGTGTAGGAGAGGCCGAAAGATACCGAATAGTCATACGATGTAGGTCTTTGGAATCCTCTGAGTTCATTATTAGGATCGTTCGGGTCAAAGTCTGCAGGAAGTCTGAGAGCCAGCTGGTCGTTAATAATCCTGTACCTGCCCGATAAGCTTACCGACAATCCCCTGATGATACGGATGTTAAAAGAGGGATTGAATTCGAAGTTATTGATCGAGGAATCATGGAAATAGTGCAGGCCGGAAGCCCGGATGTCAATACGGCCCCAGCGCTGGTCGTAGCGCAGCTGGACGCTGAGCTCCTGCGAGGTAATTGTTTCAGAATTTTTTAGGAAAATAGTGGTATCGAAGTACCGGCGATGCGATGGTGTGATCTGGTACTGTATGATAAAACGACGCTCCTGAAACTCAGTGTAAGGGAAAAAGTTGAACTCAATAGCGGGTGCTACATAGGAGTTTAAAGCAATATTTCCGGGACGGTTAAAGCTGGCGCTCGTAAAAAGTGCCAGGGTAGTGTGGTCGTTAATACTGTAACCGACCATTCCCCAATAATTTCCCCAGTCTCTATTAATATTCAGTGTTCGGTCACCAAGCTCAAGATTTCTTCTTCTTATTTCGCCCCGGGCGCGCCCACGTATTTTCCAGATATGTGTAGTGCGTTCGGCTTCAAAACCGGCAAACAGGCCAAAATTAAAATCACTCTGCTGCCCGCTCATATTAGAGCGAATATTTACATCAAATACCCAGTTGTTCCAGGGATCGTCAATCTCCTCCACCGCGTCAATATCTGTTACTTCGGGGGTGTCGTAAAAAACATCAAGTGATCGAATAGCCACCGTATGAGTAACGAATGGTACGAGGCCGATTTTAATATATCTGTTCAGGCCTATGCGGCGCTCATCAGACGAATCTGTGCTTGGCGAGGAGTAGCGAAGCGTGTCTGTTCGGCCATCTTCCACTCCCAATTCCGAGAATATGAGCGTGTACTCACGCCCACCGCCGCCCGTTCGCTGGTCATTAATCAACAGGTAGATGGATGCGTCGTCCTGATCTCGAACGTAGTTCACAAAAGTGATATTTGAACGGATGTAATTAACATCACAAGAGCTACAGTCGAGATAAACGCTGGGTATGGGCGCAAGCCGGCCAGAGCTTTGAGCTGTAATCACCTCCATTGATAGGAGCAGAATAATAATGGTAGCAAAAAGAGAACGAAACACGAGGTTTATATATGCTGTCTGATGTTTTTTTTACAGGTATGGAAAGTAATCATTTCATGATGTGAATTGCCAATAATAAAGGGATAGATTACGATTCGTAAGACAACCTTTTTATTAGACGATTTTTTAGGATATTATTGGTTGCCTTCAAATTTTAAATCGAATTAAACAAAGACGTTATTGAATTTTCTGGGTTCACAATATAAGTACTTTACCGGTAACAGGCGTACCAAAACCAACTTAGGAAAGCTTCTGAAGTTTATTTTTTTCCTGTTATTAGTCTTCTCAATCTATTCAGGCCTGTTTTATGTGGTAGCAGCGTATGAGGGAATTGAGAAGGATTTAACTTGGGTTACGGGTTTTTACTGGACTCTTGTAACCATGTCTACTCTCGGATATGGTGATATCGTTTTTACAACAGACCTGGGCAGGCTCTACTCGATGTTTGTCCTGTTTACCGGGATGGTCGGTTTGCTGGTTATGCTGCCATTTACATTTATTGAATTCTTTTATGCACCGTGGCTAAAAGCTCAAAGTCAGGCCCGTGCTCCAAAAAAACTTCCCCCTAACACAAAAAACCACGTGATTATTACCAATCTGGACCCAATCACCGAATCGCTGGTTAAGAAACTGGATGCCAATAAAATAGAATATTTCATTCTGGAACCTGACCTCCAGAAGGCTATAGATATGTCGGATTTGGGATTTAAAGTGGTGAACAGAGATCCTACAGATTACCAGACATATGAGAGCCTCTGTATTGAAAATGCAAGCCTGGTGGTGGCAACCGGCAGTGATACGGTAAACACCAATGTTGCATTTACCGTGAGAGAATTCAGTAAAAGTGTAAAGATTGTGACAACGGCAGCTTCAGCCGACTCGGTAGACATTCTTCAGCTTGCCGGCGCCGATCAGGTACTTCAGATGGGAGAAGTTCTGGGCCGTTCACTTGCAAGACGTACTCTAGGCGGAAATGCAAGGGTACACGTAATTGGGCATATTGATGAATTAGTTATCGGTGAGGCCACCGCCCAGGAAACTCCTCTGATCGGTAAAACTCTGCAAAACAGTAAACTTAGAGAAACTACAGGTGTTAACGTGGTGGGAATTTGGGAAAGGGGCAAATTCAAACAGCCTTTGCCCGATACGGTGATAACCGATAAAACTGTGTTCGTGCTTGCAGGATCTGTGGATCAGCTGCGGGCTTATGATGAACTTGTGAGTATTTATCATGTATCAGATAAACCGGTCGTTATCATTGGGGCCGGCAGAGTGGGAAGGGCAGCAGCAAAATCGCTGAGTGAAAGACATATTGACTACAGGATTATCGATAAAGACCCTGCCAGAATTCGGGATAAGGAGAAGTATATTTTGGGTGATGCAGCTGATCATGAGGTTTTAAATAAAGCAGGATTGGAAGAAGCTCACACTGCATTAATTACCACCCATAGTGATGATGTAAATATCTATCTGACCATCTATTGCAGGCAGTTGTGCCCTGATATACAAATTATCAGCCGGTCAAATTATGAGAAAAATGTGAATACACTGCATCGTGCAGGCGCTGATTTTATTATGTCTTATGCCTCAATGGGAGCCAATTCAATCTTTAATATTTTGGAGGGACAGGACGTAATGATACTTGCTGAGGGCCTTACAATTTTTAACCATAAAGTGAATAGACACCTGGCTGATAAATCACTCATAGAATCAAACATCCGAAACCGGACAGGCTGTACAGTGATGGCCATTAGAGGTAAAGACGAAATGGATGTCAGCCCTCACCCCGAGAGAACACTACTTATGGACGAAGAAATTATTCTGATTGGCACCTCTGATGCAGAGAATGAATTCAACAAGCTTTATGAAGAGAACCCAAATTAATCGGAAGATTCAGTAAAATTTTTTCAAAAGATTTATGCACTCACTCTTCAATACATTGCCCTGAATGGCTACCCGGTGAAAACTTTTAGTATTAAGTTTTTCAGCTCTCATATCAATCTGATTTGTAAAAACACGAATGTCCGGAATTGAGCAGCCATAAAAGAGGGTATCCACTTTAGCCCAAATTGCCGCACTCATACACATCGGGCAGGGTTCGCATGTGGTATAAAGAGTGAAACCGGAGAGGTTGGTTCTCTTCAGGTGATCTGCCAGTTTACGAATGGCCATGATCTCGGCATGGGCCGTTGGGTCAAACAGCTCTTTGGTTTGATTGGCCGCCGTCACAAAAATCTCATTACCCATGGAGAGTGCTGCTCCAAAAGGTGTTTGATTTGCCTCTGCAACTTCAATTGCGGCTCGCATAATATCCGGATTGGGTTTTTGCATGGGTTTCATTTTAAAGCAGTTATATTTGATTCGAATAGTCTTTTTTTAGTATCAAAAGCATTTCTTTTCATCCCCCATTGCCCCCTTCGAAAGCTACCGTGTGGACACATTTGGATATAGAAAAAGGAGATACTTCCTCATCCCGACAAAAAGCATTGTCGGGATTCGTCAGCATGACATGATTTCAAATAAGAGGAAAGGGCAGGCGAGACAATGCCGACGGCTTTGTCTCGCCTGCCCTTTTTCCTTGAAATGGTGATTGTCTTTCTGAGGCCCCAGTCAGTGTTTTTCTGGCTGGGGTTCGCCCCGTAGGGATGGCTATGCCAAAGAATCTCCACTCATATGTGTAAGATTTTGTTAAAGTTCATTTTTTGCAAATTTTTAAAAAATGTTTACACACAGTAGCTTCGAAGGGTCCCGAAGGTTTTCGGGATGAATCAGCTCTTAACTGGAACTGACGCCTACTTAAGATGCCTGTTCAAATAGTTGGTATACACCTGGTGAAGTAAGAGATAACTCTGCTGGTTATAGGCTACGCCATGAGCTCCGGGAGGGTAGATTCTGAGATCCACATCTTTGCCGGTGTTGGTGAATGCGGTAATCATCTGCATGGTGTTTTGGATATGGACGTTCTCATCCATCGAGGAGTGGGCCACCAGCATACTTCCCTGGAGGAACTGTGCATGTGCCATTACTGAGCTGTTGATGTAGTTCTCTTCATTCTCTTCCAGCAATCCCATATAGCGCTCTGTGTAGATTGTGTCGTATAGACGCCAATCGGTTACCGGTGCACCCACCAGCCCCACGCGAAACACCCTCGGGTGAAGCACCATGGTCAGCGCCGCCATGTACCCGCCGTAGCTGTGTCCCCGAATGCCCATTCTGCTTTTGTCAACCCAATCGTATGATGCAAGATAGTTCGCCGTCTCGGCAAAGTCTTCGGCCTCCAAAATACCCAGCTGTTTGTAAACCGATTTTTCAAAGTCCCGGCCATATCCGCCTGAACCGCGATTGTTCACATTTGCAATAATATACCCTTGCTGGGTTAGATATTGAACCCAGGCGTTGGTTTCAAACTGATTATACACGCCCTGTGAACTGGGTCCGCCATAAACCATTAAAATAAGGGGGTGAGGTTTCTCAGGGTCAAAATTTACGGGTTTAACCAAATATCCATCCAGATCCAATCCATAGGAGGTGGTAAAGGTGAAGAGTTCACGGTGAGAGTATTCATACTGCCGGATGTATTCGGATACAGATTTGTTATCAACCAGCTTTTTAAGCTTTTTACCTCCATCATCTGTCGTGCGGAGTTCAACCTGGGTTGGGGTTTCAACATTCGACCAGGTATCGATAAAGAAACGTCCATCGGGGCCCATGCTGAAGGAGTGCCTTCCCGGTTGTTCCGTATATTGAACTTTTTCCGATCCGTCAAACCGTATGGAGTAAAGATGTCTTTCAAGAGGACTCTCCTCTGTGGACTCGTAGTAAATACGGCCCCGCTCTGAGTTGACCGCAAATACATTGGTTACCTGCCACTCTCCTGCGGTTACCTGGTTGATCAGCTTGCCATCATAGTTGTAGCGATAAAGATGCTTAAACCCGTCCCTGTCGGATATCCACAGAAACTCATCGCGATCGTCGGGAAAAAAGAAGTAGTGGTCTATCCCTGCAAAAAAATCAAACAGATCAATCCAGCCATGGTCTGATCTCTCTTCCATTACCATGTGGCCGCTACCATCTGTAACATCAAAGAAATGGAGTTTGAGATGGTTCTGTTGGCGGTTCATCCAAACAACCGCCAGTTCTTCACTATTGCTAGTCCAGTAGAGCCTGGGGATTAAACCCTCATCCAAATCCAGATCCATCCACTCTCTGTTCCCGGTTGCTACCTCAATTACTCCAATTTTTACCGTCGGGTTTTCATCACCTACTTTTGGATAGGGGATGTCGGTGTATTCAGGATGGCTGCCTTCATAATCAGTGGATATAAATCGTTTTACGTGGCGTTCATCACTTTGCCAAAATGCAATGTACTTACTGTCGTGCGACCAGCTCCAAGCCTGTACCAGGCCAAACTCTTCCTCATAAACCCATCCAAAACGTCCGTTATAGAAGTGATCATCTGCATCAAATGTAAGTTGTGTCTCTTCAGCGCTGTTCAAATCAAATACAAGCATTTCGCCATCTCTGTGATAGGCCACTTTTTGGCCGTTGGGGGAGAGTTCTGCAGTAAATGCATCTTCAGCGATGAGCTCTAATGTTCCATCTGCCAGAGAGTAGTAGTAATAGTCGGAAGTACCTGAATAACGATAAATCGGGGTAAAGTTTGTCTGAAATACCAGGTAGTCAAAATCTGCCGACCATTGGAACGAACGGAATTGGAAATCATAATTCGTTCCGGGAAACAGGTGCTCGGCGGTGTTAAAAATCAGTTCATCCTGTTCGGTTTGTGGATTGTAAACTCTGATTTTGGTGCTTCCTGTTCGGGGGTTTTGTTCCATGTATGAGTATCGCTCGCCTCCTTCAATCCAGGTAACATTTTGCGGGCCGCGCTCACCACTTAACTGGCCGGATGAAAAGAGGGCATGCTGCAGGCTTTGGTAAACCTGTTGCTCACTCTGTGCAATGGCGGAATTTGCAGAAAGAAATAAAAAGCCTATGATAAGGTACGTAAACAGATGTATGCGCATGGCTAAGGGGGTAGAGCTTTGGTATGATGCTTTTGGGCAACGATTTTAATATAGTATTGACTCTTTAATGCAATTCAAAGTCATTTTCAGATTTTGAGTTTACCACTCATCTCAGATAAGTCGATTATCGGTCAACTCTTTTCAGGATTTCACCTGGCAGCAAGCCGGTTTGTTCCTCATTATCGATCACCGGCACACCGTTCACAATTACATATATCAATCCTTCCGAAAGTTGATGAGGATCGGTAAAAGTGGCGGTATCTCTAATCTTCTGCGAATCGAAGATGACAATGTCACTCTTAAAACCGGGCCGCAGCAGTCCGCGATCGTTTAACCGGTAAACGGTTGCCGGCAGGGAAGTCATGCCGCGAATAGCCGAGGCAAGATCGTTTACGCCTCTTTCAAATACATACTCGTGAATTTTCCGCGGAAATGAGCCATAATTCCTGGGGTGAGGTACACCATCGCCTTTTGCAACGTAGCTGCCGTCAGAAGCTGTCATGGTCCATGGCTGCTTCATGAAGTGCTCTACGTCATCGGGATGCATATTAAAAGAGACGATGCCGGGAGATCCAAGCTTTAATAGTTCAAGTGCTGCCTCAACGGCCGTAAGATTTTTTTTCGAAGCAATTTCTTCGAGTGATACCCCTTCATAATCGCTATTGAAAGATACATGCCGCATCACAATGCGATCAGCACCACCTCTTCGAACCAGGTTCTCTTCCATCTCCATCATAATGGAGAGGCGGGTCTCTTCCTCATCCAGCCGCTCCAAAAAAGCTGATCTGCCGCCGGCTGTTGCCCATCGGGGTACCAGTGCAGCCATCAGACCTGTAGCCGAAGCTTCATAGGGATATTGATCAGCAAAGATTTGCAGTTCATTCACATCACGGGCATCGTTAATCAGTTTCACGATCTGTTCCGACTTTCCCCATACATTTGGACCTAGAGCTTTGATGTGAGAAACGATTCCAACAATACCCGTCGCTTCAGATATATCAATGATCTCCTGCACCGCATTTACAACACCGATTGTGTAGTCAGACTCATCACGGATATGACTTTGATGAACGCCGTTGTACTGATGTACAATTTTGGCCAGTTCGATAATCTCTTCTGTTTCTGAATAACTTGCAGGTGCATAAAAAAGCCCGGTCGACATCCCTACAGCCCCGGCTTTCATCCCCTCTTCAATAAGTCTCTTCATCTCATCAAGTTCTGAGTGAGTGGGTGTCCGATCGTCCATCCCTATCACTTCTCTGCGGATGGAGCCATGAGGAACCATTTGGGCTACATTTATCCCCAGCCCATGTTCTGTCAGTTCTTCCTGTTGGCGAATCAAGTCCACAGCTCCGCCACCATCCGGATTTACAACTACTGTAGTGATGCCCTGCGCCAGCTGGGGTCGGGCTGCACTCAGCTCTTGCGTTGAGAGTCCGCCGGCTGCATGAGAGTGGGTGTCGATAAAGCCCGGCGCAATATAGAGGCCGGAGGCATCAATGATTCGCTTTGCTGTGTGGTTTTGAAGTTCACCCATTGCAACAATTTGGTTGCCCTGAATCGCAATATCCGTTTTGTACCAGGGATTTCCCGTGCCGTCGAGAACTTTCCCGTTGATGATCAGGATGTCATGGTCGGTTTGGCTAATTCCGGTGGTGAAGAAAAGTATAATGAGCAGAACATATCTAATAATTAATGGCATATATAGAATTTGTTAAGTGTGAATACTCCGTATTTAAAATTGAGTTGAAACTCATTTATATAATATCTGTCAGGTCACCTTTTTTCAATAGTCTCAGGCCGTTTAATACCACCAGCAGTGTACTTCCCTCGTGGCCAATTACACCCAGAGTGAGCGGAAGATCAATAAGGAAGACACCAAAAAGAAGCATGACGATCACGGCCAGGCTGAAAATAATGTTTTGCCAAACGATCTGCTTCGACTTTCTTGAGAGCCAGATCAGGTAAGGGAGTTTAGTGAGATCATCACCCATCAAAACGATGTCGGCTGTTTCCAAAGCAACATCGGTTCCGGCGGCTCCCATGGCAATGCCAAGGTCGCTAACAGCCAGTGCCGGGGCGTCGTTTACACCATCCCCGACCATTGCTACCGTTCCGTCTTTTTTTAGTTTTTCAATGATTTCAACTTTCTGTTGGGGTAGAAGTTCAGCATGAATTTCATCAATATTCAGTTGATTGGCAATACTTTCTGCAACGCCACGATTATCACCGGTAAGCATTACTATCTTTTTGATGCCCAGTTTTCGCAACCTGCCAATGGTTTCCTTGGCTTTTGGCCGCACCTCATCAGCCAGGGCAATCAAACCGAGGGGTTGGTTGTTTTCCACAACATAAACGACAGTTTTGCCCGATTTTCTTAACTCGTCTGCTCTCTGTGAAACAGCAGGATCCCAATCAGGCAGCCGGTCTGAAAAGAGCTTTTTATTACCTACAGAGACTACTTTCCCATTATATCTTGCTTTAACTCCCTGTCCCGGCGTTGAATGCATTTCATCTACCTTGTAGGGGGTAATATTCATAGAGGCCGCATGTTGCAGAATGGCCTCAGCCAGGTGATGTTCTGAGTGTTGTTCACACCCTGCTGCAACTGCTATAAGATGATTTAAATCGGTTGGTTCATCGGAAAAACGGCCATTTTTACGGTCTAATGCGTATGCACCGGTTACCTGCGGTTTTCCGATTGTAAGTGTGCCCGTTTTATCAAAAGCGATGGTGTTAATGCCTACAGTCTGTTCTACATGAACCCCTCCTTTAAAAAGGATGCCGTTTTTGGCTCCATTGGCGATGGCAGAAATAATAGACGCCGGCGTACTTATGATTAATGCGCATGGAGAAGCTACAACCAAAACGGTCATTGCGCGATAAAAAGTGGAGTCGAAATCGTGATCAAATACCAGCCAGGGTATGAAAATAAGCAGAATCACGGCGACAACTACGCTGATTGCGTATCGCGGCTCAAAGGTTTCGAGAAAACGCTGGGTTTTAGCTTTATTTTTTTGAGCACTCTCGACCAGTGCGATAATTTTTGCAAGCGTGGTATCTTCTGCGGGTTTGGTTACACGAATCTCGATTACACCGTTCTCATTCAGTGTTGCAGCAAAAACCTCATCGCCGGTTTCTTTCGCTACAGGAATACTCTCTCCGGTAATTGCAGACTGATCGATGGTTGTTTGACCTTTAACAATTTCACCATCAATGGGGATATGTTCCCCCGGACGTATGATTACGATCTCACCGACTTTAAGCTGTTCTACAGGAACTTTCTCCTCACTGCCGTCAGGTTTTCGCAACAGAGCCTGGCTTGGGCGAAGTTTGAGAAGTGAGTGGATGGCATTTCGGCTTTTACCAAGCGCATAGCTTTCAAGAGCACCGCTCAGTGAAAACAGGAAGAGCAGGATTGCACCCTCTATCCACTGTCCCAGAATTGCAGCACCTATAGCCGCAGAAATCATCAGGAAATCGATATTGAGTTCAAAACTTCGCAGATGTTTTATAGTGTCAGTAAACCCATAATAACCTCCGCTCAGATATGAAATAATGTAGAAAGGAAGGGCCCATTCTGCAGGGAATATACCCGTATACTCACCAACGGCCCCCAAAAGCATGCTGGCAGCGCAAATGGAAGTAAGCACTATTTGGTTTGGACCCTGAGCGTGGTTATGCGACATATTTTTACAAACAGTTAAGTAATTGTTTCGACTGTAAAAATTTAAATATCCGGCATTGAAAGTTTACATTCATCGGGAGACTTTTTTTGTGGTCAACATAGAACGGATTAATCTGAAAAATACAATATCCATCTACTCTATTAAAGGGTTTATAGTATGTAAATAAATATTGAGATTTTATTGATAACGTTTCAATTCTTAACAGAATAGGATAGCTATAATTTATGTTGGATTGGACATTCATGCACATAAATCTATATTTTAGGGTATATAAATACGCCGCTATCTAATCGCTCTAAGTTATTTTTAAGTGAAATAGGGATTTATTACTTAACTAACCATTTGCAAAAAATATTATGAAAAAGCTCTTACTAATTTTCTTGATTGCTCTCCTTTCAGCTACAACAGGACTTGCACAGAACGCACCGGCAACGGATGGTGAAAACTGGACTCAAAGACTGAAAACGGAACAGCTGCAGGTTGGCATGCTGCTGCAATCGATTGGCGTATTCTCATTTCAGGATGATAACTTTATTGGCGGGCGCAGGTTTGAGTTGGGAGCCACGCGCCTGGATGTGCGCGGACAACTGGAGAGCAATTTTGTTTACCGGTTGCAACTCGAACTTAGAAATAGTCCGTCTATTATAGACGCACAGGTGGGATACCGTTTTTCCGAACAATTTCGACTGGTTGCCGGTGCTTTTAAACCCTTTTTAAGTGCTGATCTTGATTTAAGTCCCGGCGATACGGATTTCATCAACCGTGCTCGACTGGTAGGTTCGATGATGAAAACACGGGAAATAGGTCTCACAGCCATTGGGCATTCAGGCCGGTTTAACTACTGGTTTGGTATGTATAACGGGTATGGCCTGCAAAGAGCAAATGATAATCGGTTTATGTACACAGCGCGTTTGGGTTACACGGCTGAAACGGATGAGGGTGCTTTCGATTTTGGAGTGTATGCTGCTTTGAATAGCTCGGTTAATGAACAAGTGGGAAATACCAATATCACCTCAATGGGTGACCGCACCCTCTATGGTGCATTTATGAAGTACGAAGGGGATATTTGGTTTGGCACGATCGAATTTCTTCAATCCAAATTTGACAGGCTTGGATTTAACGCAGAGGAAACGATTACCGGCTTTTATACTACTATTGGGAACAACCTCAATGAAAAAGATCAATTGCTGGCAAGATGGGATTATCTATCGTTTGATCTACAGGATAATTCAAGCAATCGGATAATTTTAGGCTGGAATCATCAGGCTACCACTCTTATCAGTTTTCAGCTTAACCTGATTGGACAGTTTGGTGAAAATCAAGACGATCAGTTCGGCCTGACCGGCAATTTCCAGTTTCAGTTCTGAGAAGGTGAGTCTCGACTCAAGACCATCAAAACTATCGCAAGCGTATCGCTTGTGATAGTTTTCTCTTCGACTCAAGACTCCGACTCACGACTGCTCTTCCAATCAACTTTCTTCCAAAGTATCCAGATACCAATCAGCACAAAGGGTACGCTTAGGAGCTGGCCCATATCGAACATGAAGCCCTCCATGAAACTGGCGAGGGTCTCCTTAGTGAACTCTACCATGAATCGGCCTGAAAAAAGTATGACCAGGAAGATGCCAAAAAGTGATCCCTGTGGCGGTTTTTTATCGTATTTGTAATAAAAACTCACCAGTATGGCAAAAAGGATTACGTAGATCAGCGCTTCATACAGCATAGAGGGATGACGGGGCATCATCTGCTCTGCAGCCGTCAGGCTTGGAGCTACTTCAAATACAATGGCCCAGGGGAGATCAGTGGGAACCCCTAAAATTTCTGAGTTGAAGAAGTTACCCACACGAATGAACATCGCACCAATCGCAACTCCTATTACTACCCGATCTGCTACCCACATAAATGTTGTATTGGCAGTCTTTTTTGCATAGAAATAGAGGGCAATGAGAATGCCTATTGCAGCCCCGTGGCTGGCAAGGCCCCCTATCCAAACCTGAGGGATGAGGTGGATGTTGCGAAGGTAGAACTCCGCTTCATAAAAGAATACATGCCCAAGCCTCGCCCCGACAATGGTGGCCACAAGTATGTAGATAAATAGCCTGTCGAGATCCTGTTGTGAGCGTCCGGCATCATTAAATGCTTTGGTGAGTACCAGGTAACCCGAAATAAAAGCAAAGGCGAACATCAACCCGTACCAGCGCGGTTCGATAGGGCCAATGGTTTCAATTCCTGTTGATTCCACCAAAAGGAAGGGGATCTGTCCAATAATGAAAGCCCCGATGCCAAGAGCGAGCACTTTCCACGTTTCAGGCTCCACCTGCTTTTTTCCCTTCTTTTGTTCCGGCTTGATCTTGCCCCATCCGAAATAGATTAATACGGCGGCAATGAGAAGGCCCCATATGGAGATGGTAAATGGAAGCGTAATCTCCGGGATCGTGAAGATTACCGGATCGGCACTCCAGGTAATATAGCTGTTAGTGTCCATAGATTTAATTGGTTTTCAGGATCAGCGCCCAAAATACAAAAGAGCAGAGGAAGGTGCTGTGATATTTAAGGATCAATTTTTAAAGGCTTACAGATAGCAGGCAGTTAGATGGTTGGTTGAAACCAGTGTTATGTCAATACTCTATTGTCGGATAAAGACCTGCCCCCATCGGGATCCGGTAGGTGTACCGCTAAAGCTGCACCTGCGGCTGACAGGTTGCTTCCGACTATTCATGCTTGACTTAACACTAGACAACAGAATGTCTAAAATACTCGATACTCTTTACTTATGTCTGTGAAAGTGAAATATACTTCACATTTTTAACGCCATCCAGCTCATGGATGCTTTTCAGCTCGTCATTGTTGAGCTTTTTATCCACAATTACTGCGGTTATGGCATTGGTCCCTTTTGCTTCACGTCCCAGGCTGAGTGCACCAATGTTGATATTTTGGGATGCGAGTTTGCCGGCCACAGAGGCAAGCATTCCCGGTTTATCCTGGTTTTGGTACATCAGGATATCACCTTCGAGCCGTAATTCGATACCATATCCATCAATCTCCACAATACGGTAATCTCCGGGGCCAAAAACAGATGCAGATATTTTTTTGTAATCGGCATCTTCGCCAAGCTGAACGGAAATCAGGTCTTTATACATTTTATTGTTGTTGCTGGTGGTCTCACTAATCTTCAAGCCTTTTTCTTCGGCATAGTGGCGTGCGTTGATAAGATTGATCTCTTCACTCGCAAACTGGGAGAGCATGCCCTTGAGGATTCCATCTGTTAAAACATCGGCATATTTGGCACACTCACCGGTATACTCAAACGAGAAGTGGCTGGCATTATTCGGCATAATCTGAGCATATACAAGGCCCATCTTTTCAGCAAGCTCTACGTATGGCTGAGCCTCTTTGTTGGTGAGAAGAGCTATGGATTTGCCGTTCAGGCTTCCTTTGTAGCCTTTTTTTTCAAGTGCATCTGAAATCTGCTCGGCAATCTGAAGGGCTACCTTTTCCTGGGCCTCTTCTGTAGAGGCGCCGAGATGAGGTGTGCATATAATCGCAGGATGTTTTAAAATCTCATAGAGTTCCGGGGTAGGGGGTTCTGTGGAGTAGACATCCAGGGCCACGCCGGCAATAATGCCCTGTTCAAGCAACGGAACCAGGTCTTCCTCTTTAAAGATTCCACCCCTTGCACAGTTTACCAGTTTCATTCCCCTTTTGATTTTAGCCCCATTTTTAAGAGAGATGAGATTATGGGTTCTATCTGTTAACGGTGTATGTACCGTAAGAAAGTTGGATACTTCAAGAAGTCTGTCAAGATCAACAAGCTCTACTCCCAGGTCTTTTGCGTGATCGTGAGTTGAGAATGGGTCGAATGCATAAACATCCATTCCAAAATGTTTCATCCGCCGGGCTACTTCAGATCCGATTTTGCCAAGGCCCACAATTCCAAGAGTTTTGTCATGAACTTCAGTTCCCATAAATGACTTCCTGTCCCAGCCACCGTTTTTTACCCGGTTTACGGATTCCGGAATGTTCCTTGCCAGGGAGAGAATCATACCACAGGTGTGCTCAGCTGTGGAGATCGTATTTCCGTCCGGGGTGTTCATCACAAGTACTCCCTTTGATGTAGCTGCAGAGATGTCAATATTGTCTACGCCTACCCCGGCACGTCCAATTACCTGCAGCTTATCAGCGTAAGTCAAAAGTTCCTTATCAATCGTAGTTGCACTTCGCACGACAACGGCTTCATAGTTGCCGATGATATCCTTGAGCTCGTCCGGCGTGAGTTTGCCGGGTTGATGAGATTGAATTCCTCTTGATTTAAAAATTTCAGCACAAACAGGGTCTACACTATCAAGCAGCAGTACTTGGAATGACATATTTATCAGGTCTGAATTTGTTCAGGTTTGGAATCTATAAAATCTAAAATCAGGGAGTGTATCTCATCAATTCCTTCTCCCGTTTGCGCTGAGCAGGTAATTACCGGCACTTCGATGTTCATCTCTTTCAACACATTGTCGACTACTTTTTTGGATTGGGCCAGCTTGTTTTTCGATAGCTTATCGGCCTTGGTCATCAATACAGCAAAAGGTTTATGGTTTGAAGCCATCCAGTAGAAGAAATCTTCATCAAGTGGGGTTGGATCATGGCGCGAATCAACCAAATGCAGAATCAGTTCAAGCGTGGACCTCTGTAACAGGTATTGTTGAATATCACGTCCCCATCGCTCGCGCTCTTTTTTGGGAGCTTTTGCAAAGCCGAATCCGGGCAGATCAACAAGAAAAAAAGAGTCGTTTATTTCATAGTAATTCATCTGCTGCGTTTTGCCGGGAGTGTTACTGGTACGGGCCAGACGCTTTTTGTTGGTGATCTTATTTATGAGTGAAGATTTCCCCACATTCGATCGACCGGCAAAACAAAACTCAGGATGTGACTCTTCAGGACAATCTGATAAAGCGGGGGCACTGGTAATGAAGCGTGCTTTTTGGAAAGCCATCAAACAATCTCATTTTCTTCTTTTTCAACGCCAAAATCGACAGGAACCGGGTAATTGCCCGTAAAACAGGCTGTGCAGTAGCCGTGCTTTGATTCGTTAGACTCTTTAACGGCTGCAACCAACCCTTCGGCAGAAAGATATCGCAAACTGTCAACACCGATCTCTTTGGCTATCGCTTCAGTGTTGCGATCATATTTATTGGCAATGAGCTCTTCGGGGCTTGGAAAATCCATGCCATAAAAACAGGGATGCGTTATGGGCGGAGAGCTGACCAAAAAGTGGATCTCCAGCGGATTGGCCTCACGGATCATGTCTACCAGGTAGCGGGAGGTTGTGCCGCGAACAATGGAGTCATCCACAATTATCACAGACCGGCCCTCGATAACACCGCGTACCGTGTTGAATTTGGTGCGTACTTTCTGTTCACGTGATTTTTGTCCGGGCGAAATAAAGGTGCGCCCTACGTAGTGATTTCGAATCAGGCCGATGTCATATTTGCAGTCATGGCCCGCCTTCTGGCTTTCGTGCGCGTAACCGATAGCTGCCGTATTGCTTGAATCAGGCACGGAGATAACAATTGGCCGCCTATCCTTATTGGGAAACCTGATGATTTCATCCAGCGGATGCTCTTTGGCTAACTGCTTGCCCAGGTTGCGGCGAATCTTGTCTACCATTTCACCGAAAATCTTGCTGTCGGGCCGTGAGAAGTAGACGTACTCAAAAATGCATTGACTGCTTCCGGTGCCGGTTTTGGGTTCAAGAGAGTAAGACTTTGGCTCCTGAAGAGTTGTAGCTTCCCGGTCAATCACAATCACTTCTCCAGGCTCCACATCGCGTATATACTCAGCTCCAATAATGTCGAAAGCACAGGTTTCGCTTGCAACGGTATACGCACCGTCGATGATACCCAGTGCAAGCGGGCGGAATCCATTCGGGTCGCGAACGGCAATCAGTTTGTCGTCGGTAAGAATTACCAGGCAGTATGCGCCTTCAATCTGGCCAAGAGCATCCATAATCTGATCCATCTGGTTCGTTTTACGGCTGTGTGAAATCAGATGAAGAATCAGTTCCGTATCGGAAGTACTTTGAAATAGAACTCCTTCCTCACGAAAACGCTCTCTCAGTGTTCGGGCATTAGAGAGGTTGCCGTTATGGCCAATTGCCAGATTTCCATTTCTGTAGTGAACACGGAAAGGCTGTATGTTGGCCGGGTTTTTGGATGACCCTGAGGTCGAATAGCGGTTATGGCCTATTGCCGAGCGGCCAATCAATTCATTTTCAATAATCTTGGAGTCGTCAAAGACCGATAATACCAGACCAAAGTCTTTATGCATAGGCATAATTGAGCGCCTTTTCTTTTCGTCATAGTAGGTGGTAACTATGCCTGCCGATTCCTGGCCTCGGTGTTGCAGGGCGTGAAGTCCGTAATAGGTAAGGAGAGAGGCATCAGAGTGGTCAAATACACCAAAAATACCACAATAATCGCGGGGTTTATCGATCATGTTTGAAGCTGGAAGTAATATGATTGCTAAAGAGATAAAGATATGGAAAAGCTTAGTAAATAACAGAGACGAAATTTTTGGCCTAACCGGTTTCGCCTCATCTGTTTGTTGGAACGGCAAGAGTTCGGTTAAATTTTTGCTAAAATAAAATCCATTCAATTTCGTAGTTTACGACTATGAAAAAGGAGAAGATTATATCGTGGGTTCAGCTGGCAACAAGGGTTATTCTTGGGGCACTGCTCATTATTGCGGGTTACCTGAAGGTACAGGATAATACCGCACTGTTTGAATCTGTGGCCTATATTGCCTGGATTCCCATCGGGTTGAAGTCGTTGGTTATTGATCTGCTGCCCTGGGTTGAGATTCTCGTGGGTGGCTTGCTGGTTGTGAACGTAATGGGTAAGCTTGTCATACCGGCGGCCGCTCTGATTTACATGAGTTTCTTTCTGTTTGCAATCTACGGCATGGGAACCGGAATTGAAGGAGATTGCGGTTGCTTCGGAGACCCGGAAAGCGGATCAATACTTGTCACGCTTTTGGGCAGTGAATTTGGCTGGAAAATGGTCATCAGAAACGGAATTTTCCTCTCCATGGCAGGCTTTCTATTCTGGAAACCTTCAAAAAGAAGGTAGTCGTCCCATATCAGCCGGATTTCTCTTTTTGATTGAGTAATACGTCAACGGGACTTAGTTCAATCGCTGTCTTCACATCCGAACTGATGGTAAACCCCTCCTCAATAAGCCGCACCCTGCAATTATTCATGGCTTTTGAACGCACACGGGCCAATCCAAGCTCCTGGTCTTTTGCATTGATCCAAAAGAAAATCTGCAGTTCAACATAGTCTGGGGTAAATCCTTTTATGGAAGTAGACACACCCGGGCTCTTGAGCACGCCTCTTGACACTTTTGCTGTTTCAGCGAGTATTTCCAGGGCTTTTTGTGAATCATCAGCGTAGTCGATACCAACGGTGAATCCACCCCGGCGTAATCCATCGAGTGTATAGTTGTGCAGCGGTCTGGTGAAAAGTTGTGCGCTCGGTACAAATACATCACAACCGTCACCTGTACGAATATGCGTGTGCCTTAGCTCTATACTCTTAACCCGGCCCATAATACCGCCCGACTCAATCACGTCGTTGGTATTAAATGGCCGGCTGAAGGCAAGAAAAAATCCTGCCAGGAAGTTTTCTCCAATATCCTTAAAGGCAAATCCCAGCATCACTGCCGTTAAACCACCTCCGGCCACAAGACTTGCTGCAAGTGCCGTATAGCCGATCAGGTTCAGGAAAATGACAAACCCAATGAAAATGGCAATTCCGGTAATCAGTTTTTTAAAAAACAGGTGGTAGGTTTCCGGAACAGAACTTCTTCGAAGTATTGAAACGATGCCTTTCGAAAACCCCTTGCCCATCAAATAGATGATTAGTGCAACAAGGAGTGCAAAAAGTAACCGGGGCAGGAAATCGATAAATGTTTCAAATTCGATTAGAAATGCATCTGTAAGATTTTCGAGCATTGTGTCTTCATAGATAGATTAACAGAATTAGTATCCTGAAAATCTGCAACCGGGAATTAAAATCCTAATCTTTGATAAGCGGCTATCCTGACTTCCGCGCTGGAACACGATTTCTTACTTTTTTGATGTGAAAAGAATCTTGATCGGAATCATAAAAAATCTATTAGTGCAGTTACTTTCCACTTTGATTTTTAAATCGTAGGATAGATTGATGAATTTAATTGACTATGTACTTTTGTCTTGATACAAAAGTACCAAAAAATCAAGGCTGTGAATTCCCGAGACCGTTCGCTTCAGCTCCGCAGAACGAATCCAAGGTCACGCCTTGTTGGTTTCCGGGCCATAGGCGGAAGCGTACCCTGCGTGACTTAGGATTCGTAATGCACTGCTACACCTTGCGAACCGGGAATTCAAGGCCGGGCAAGCTTCGAGAAGTATTGGGTTCCCTTATTATTGGAGAGGCAAAAAACCTTTGACTCTGTTACTGTTGCTGAAGTATGATTTTGAATGTCGTTCCCAATCCCAATTTGGAATCGATGGAGAGATCTCCACCATGCGCTTTCACAATATCATTGGTAATACTCAACCCAAGCCCTGTTCCCCTTTCTTCGTCGTAAAAAAACGGCTGCAGAATTTTGTCCTTGATCTCAATGATGCCCATCCCGTCGATTTCGACTTACCATTCGCCGGTGAAGTGGAAAGTGTCGTCTCCTCCGTCCGAGTCGCCAAAGAGATATGCCCACTGAAGAAGAAAAGTAAGTACCGCAAGATACTGTTGGTGGATGGGTGCCATAAACGAGAAACTTAATACAGGAATCAGAAAATTAAAATGAAAGGTATTTTTACTATTTGCAATACATGTAACCGTCCTGAATTTTACTATCTTCTTTGAATTTGAAAATTTCAACATAATTCACTGAATATGAATATCAGGTTACTTTTTTCACTTCTT
>REDT01000263.1 GCA_007693295.1 Balneolaceae bacterium | reverse complement strand
CTGCAGGAGCAAACGTGATCGTACTTTGTGATACCAATGGCGGCACGCTTACGCATGAAATTTCCCGGATTGTTAGCGAAGTGATGGAGAAAGTAACCACTCCACTCGGAATTCACACCCATAACGACTGTGAACTGGCCGTTGCCAATTCTCTTGCTGCTGTTGAAGCGGGTGCGGTACACGTTCAGGGTACCGTAAACGGATATGGCGAACGATGCGGCAATGCAAACCTCTGCTCGGTTATTCCCAATCTTCAGTTAAAGATGGGTTACAGCTGTGTTCCTTCAGATAAAATTCAGCAACTCTCCACCCTCTCCAAATTCGTGAGTGAACTGGGCAATCTCGTTCCCGATAACAAGCAGCCTTACGTAGGCAAGAGCGCATTCGCTCATAAAGGCGGGGTTCACGTTAGTGCGGTGATGAAAAATGCAGCTACTTACGAACACATCAAACCTGAAGAGGTGGGCAATATTCGCAGGGTACTCGTTTCTGATCTCTCCGGAAAGAGTAATGTCTGCTACAAATCGGATGAACTCGGATTTAAATTCGACAAATCCTCTCCCGAAAGTACCCGGATTGTACAACAGCTTAAGAAACTTGAAAATGAAGGATACCAGTACGAAGCGGCGGAAGCCTCTTTTGAACTATTGGTAAAACAGATGACCGATCAGGCTCCCGATTATTTCAGCCTGGAAGGTTTCCGCGTCATAATGGAGCGAAACGGCAAAGGAGAAACAAGGTCGGAAGCCACGATTAAAGTGCGCGTAAACGATCAGATTGAACTGAGTGCCGCTGAAGGAAACGGACCGGTTCATGCGCTTGATGCCGCCCTGAGGCGAGCATTATGTGAATTCTATCCGGAAATCTCCAGGATGCAATTACAGGATTATAAAGTTCGTGTTCTCAACGAAAAAGATGGCACCGGGGCGAAAGTCCGGGTGCTTATCGACTCTGCCATGGACGGTAAAAGCTGGGGCACCGTCGGTGTCTCCGAAAACATCATCGACGCCAGCTGGCAGGCCCTTTCGGAGGGTATTACCTATTATTTAATGAATGAAAACAGTAAACCGAGGAAAATCAAACCAATTAACGATAAAGAAATTTTAACAGGTTAAGAACCTCCCCTCCTTTGTAAGGAGGGGCCGGGGGTGGTTCTTTCGGGGCGTTGAACCAGCTCAGAGTTTTGCTTCAACTCAAAGCTCGTACAAACATCCCCCTTTAACCAAACTTTAATTAAAACATCAAATACACTTCACTTCCTGAATCTGATTACAAAGTCCCCCCTCTTTGCGAATCGCCGGTAGGCGTGAGCAGAGAGGGGGACAGGGGGTGAGTCCAAAAAACAAACCAATGAACAATCACATCACCATCTTCGATACCACTCTCCGGGATGGAGAACAGAGTCCCGGCTACAGCATGAACCGCAGTGAAAAATTGCGTCTTGCTCTACAGCTGGAGAAGCTGGGCGCAGATGTGATTGAAGCTGGTTTCCCAATCGCCTCGGACGGCGACTACGAAACGGTTCGTGAAATTGGAAAAGTAATTAAACAGAGTACGGTTGCCGCCCTTTGCAGAACACGTGATATTGATCTTGAACGAGCTGTTTCTGCGCTTGAGTTTGCTGCCAAACCGAGGGTCCATACCTTTATCGCCACCAGCGACATTCACATGAAGTACAAGCTTCAGCAGACCCGGGAGCAGGTTTTGGAATCGGCGGTGAAGGCAGTGGAGTATGCGAAATCCCATTATGACGACGTGGAGTTCTCTGCCGAGGACGCCTCTCGCAGCGACCCTCAATTTTTGATCGACATTTTCACCGCGGTAATTGAGGCCGGTGCCACAACTATCAATGTACCCGACACAGTTGGATACGCACTTCCCTGGGAGTACGGCGAGTTGATCAAAACCCTGAAGGAAGGCATCCCGAATATCGACAAGGCGGTAATCAGCGTACACTGCCACAACGATCTTGGCCTTGCCGTTGCCAACTCACTGATGGCCGTCCGAAACGGAGCCCGTCAGGTTGAGTGTACGGTAAACGGTATCGGCGAGCGGGCAGGCAACGCCTCTCTCGAAGAGGTGGTGATGGCGATGGAGACCCGGAAGAACAACATGAATTATTCCACCTCCATCAACACCAGGGAGATCTACCCTTCCAGCCAGTTGCTGGCACAGATTACCGGTAAAGGAGTTCAGCCAAACAAAGCAATAGTAGGCGAAAACGCCTTTGCACATGAAGCGGGTATTCATCAGCACGGCGTTCTGAAAAATCCGCTTACCTATGAAATTATGACACCCGAATCCGTAGGCCTCACCTGCAATAAAATTGTGATCGGCAAGCACTCCGGCCGCTTTGCCTT
Source organism: Balneolaceae bacterium (assembly GCA_007693295.1). Classification (GTDB taxonomy): domain Bacteria; phylum Bacteroidota; class Rhodothermia; order Balneolales; family Balneolaceae; genus Rhodohalobacter. The sequence continues at coordinate 8,308 of REDT01000263.1, read as the reverse complement.
GTGTAAAAAGCTGGAAGATCTCGGTTACTTCCTCAACAAGGAACACCTGAATCAGGTCTACGTCAAAGTGACCAAACTGGCCGACAAACAGAAAACCGTAGAGGACCACGATTTAATTTCAATTATGTCGATGATGAATGATATGCCCGGTGAGGGGCATGGGAGGGTGGCTTCGGGTGGGTGATATTAATGAACGATATCAGGGATGCGAAACTCCCCTCCTTTATAAGGAGGGGCCGGGGGTGGTTCAGTATAGGCCTTGTTTCTATACCTGTTTTTGAATTAAAAATCTAAGCTCTACACAACCACCCCTAAATCCCCTCCTTGCAAAGGAGGGGACTTTTAAACCAAACATTTTTTAAATCATACAATAAAACAATAAAAAAACCATAACCATGGGAATGACGCTTACTGAAAAGATACTTGCAAAACACAGTGGCAGAGAACGGGTTTCGCCCGGCGACAATGTGTGGGTTGATGTAGATGTACTGATGACTCACGATGTATGCGGGCCGCCGGCTATATCCATCTTTCACAGGGAATTCGGCGATGACGCCAAAGTGTGGGACAAGGATAAACTGGTCATCATACCCGACCACTATATTTTTACCAAAGACAAATACGCCAACCGGAATGTGGATGTGCTTCGTGCATTTGCCGCCGAACAGGATCTCCCCCACTTCTATGATGTGGGCACCGATCGCTATAAAGGCGTTTGCCATGTGGCACTTCCCGAAGAGGGTTTTACACGACCGGGCGAGGTATTGTTCGGGACCGACTCCCACACCTGTACGGCAGGTGCTTTTGGCCAGTTTGCCACCGGAATCGGCAATACCGACGCCGCTTTTATTATGGGCACCGGAAAGCTTTGGGTAAAAGTACCCGAAACCATGCGTTTTGTGTTTGAGGGAACCTCACTCCCGCCCTACCTGATGGCCAAAGACATCATCCTTAAAATCATCGGGGATATCGGTGTGGATGGAGCCACATACAGAACCATGGAATTTACAGGTCACGGCATCAAAGCCCTCACCATGGAAGACCGCATGACCCTCACCAATATGGCCATCGAGGCCGGTGGGAAAAATGGCGTGGTTGAGCCGGACGAGGTTACCGAAGAGTATGTGAAATCGCGTACCAATAAACCCTTCGAGAAGTTTTACAGTGATCCTGATGCGAAGTATCACAGCGAGCACTTTTATAACCTGGAAGAATTGGTGCCGATGGTGGCCAAACCGCACAGTCCTGATAACAAGGCTACTGCCGAAGAATTGGAAGGCGTGATGCTCGACAGAGCCTATATCGGATCGTGCACAGGAGGAAAGCTGTCCGATTTTCGTGCAGCGGCCGAGATTATCCGGGGCAATAAGTTGAAAATTGACACCTATATTGTTCCTGCAACAACCGAAATTGCACGTGCACTCGAAACCGAAACCATGCTCGGCACTCCGCTGATCGAAATCTTCCGCGAAGCGGGATGCAAAATCGGCAATGCGTCGTGCGCGGCATGCCTTGGCGGGCCGTCAGATACCTTCGGGCGATTAAACCAGGAAGAGGTATGCATCTCCTCCACCAACCGGAACTATCCCGGAAGGATGGGTTCAAAAGCAGCCCAAGTCTACCTGGCTTCGCCCTACACCGTTGCCGCTTCAGCTGTAACCGGTGTAATTACCGATCCAAGGGTATTTATCCAGGAGACGGTGATATGATTTTATGCTCAGAAACACAGCCACGAAGTGTCCCTCCGCCAGCTGGCGGAGGGCAATGGGGGATGACTTTCGGAGCTTTGATCTGAATCAGAAATAATTTGAGGTTACGAAGCCCTAAGAACATCCCCCCAGAGAAACCAAATTCCAATAAAAAAATAAACCATAATTAAGCCTCAGACTTCTTTTCGAAGTCCCCCCTCTTTGCGAGTCGCCGGTAGGCGTGAGCAGAGAGGGGGACAGGGGGTGAGTCCTAACAACCTACACCATGACTACCAAACCAACATCCCTAAAAGGAAAAGCTTTCGTACTTGGAAAGAATATTGACACCGACCAAATCATCCCGGCAGCGCACCTTGTGTACAGCCTGGACGATCCTGAGGAGCGAAAACTCTATGGAAAGTATGCCCTTTCTGGGGTTCCGGCGCCGGAATCGGGCCTTCCCCAGGGAAATGTCCGGCTTACTACAGAAGATCAGACCGAAAGTGAATTCAGTTTCATTGTAGGCGGACACAACTTCGGATGCGGCTCATCGCGTGAACACGCCCCGGCATGCCTGGAGATAGCCGGCATCAAAGCGATTATATCGCCATCGTATGCGCGAATTTTCTACCGCAACTCTGTGGATGGCGGTTTTCTCACGCCATATGAAAGCGTCGAAGACCTTAGCGGTGAAATTCACACAGATGATGAAATTGAGATCGATCCCGAAAAGCATGAACTGATCAATCACACACAAAACAAAACCTATAAACTTAAACCCCTTGGCAGCGTGGCTGATATCGTGCACGCCGGCGGGATATTTGCCTATGCCCGGCAAACGGGCATGGTGCCTGCAGCCGGAGGATGAGAAGTCTCCCCTCGCCCCGTAGGGATGCCTATGGCAAGGGGAGTGCGGCGTAAGCCGTGAGGGGTGTTACCGGAGCGTTGATTTGAATCGGTTGAAATTTCAAACTCAACCCATCGCCTGACATCCCCCAGTGCAAACCCCGAAAGCATTCGGGGCTTGCACATCCCCCTTCAAAGGGGGACTTTCTAACTCCAAAAATTTTAAATCCTACTAAAATTCAATGACCAAAAAAACAATCATAACCCTTCCCGGCGACGGTATTGGGCCGGAAGTAACCAAGGTAGCCGTAGATGTACTTAAAACCGCCTGCCGGGCTTTTGATGTGCAGATCGAAACCATTGAAAGAAACTTTGGGGGCATCGGTTATGAAATCGATGGAGAACCGGTAACGGAGGAGACAATTGAACTCTGTAAAAAACATAATTTTGTGCTTCTGGGCGCCGTCGGCGGCCCTAAATGGGATAACCTCACTGCCGATAAGCGCCCGGAAGCCGCTCTTTTAAAACTACGGAAAGAGCTGGGTGTATACGCCAACCTCCGCCCTATTAATGTGTACCCCGCCCTTGCCGGTGCCTCCACGCTAAAGGAGGAGGTGATCTCCGGAACAAATATTCTCATTATGCGCGAACTCACCGGGGGGATCTACTTCGGTGAACCCCGGTTTACCGCTGAGGAGAATGGAGATCCCTATTCAGTAGATACGATGAGATACAGCCGTTCAGAAGTGCGTCGAATTGCCCGCAAGGCGTTTGATGCGGCACGGCTTCGCGACAAACGAGTCTGTTCCGTTGATAAAGCCAACGTATTGGAAAGCTCACGTATGTGGAGAAGTTCGGTTGTTGAACTCGCCGAAGAGTATCCCGACGTGGAGCTCACCCACATGCTGGTGGATAACTGCGCCATGCAGCTGATCCGAAATCCCAAGCAGTTTGATGTGATGGTAACCGGCAATCTCTTTGGCGACATCCTAAGTGATGAAGCGGCGATGCTGACCGGCTCCATCGGAATGCTGCCATCGGCAAGCCTGGGTGATGGAAATGGCCTTTACGAACCGGTGCACGGTTCAGCGCCCGACATTGCCGGAGAAGGTATCGCAAATCCGCTGGCCGCCGTGGCATCGGCCGCACTGCTGTGCCGATATTCACTTGATATGGAACAGGCAGCAAAAAATATCGAATCGTCCATTGAAACTGTTCTGAAAGAGGGCTACAGAACAGCGGATCTTTTCAGCGATGAGCCCGGAACAACCAAAGCGGGAACTGAACAGATTGCCAGAAGATTGTTAGAGATATTGGAAAAAGCGCCAACAGAGGACCTTCAAGCGTCCGAAGGTCCTTGAAGCGTCCGTAGGCCTTAGTGCGTTCTCTATTCCTGAAGCGTCTGAAAATCTTTTAAGCTTACTGAGTACCATACCGTGTAAAAGCCCATCAATTAAAGCTCAAAAACAACACCTATTCGTACACTTTGTTACTTTTTTGTGATGCCTCTCTGAACACTCTTGACTATCCTGACCTCACAGAAACGTTTAGAATTCTGCATCTTTTCCAAAAAACCGGCCTGATTGGAATTGTTCATCTTTGGAATATGTAATTTTATCATCCCAGTATTTCTATAACTTCGTAGTGAACAATAACAGATCCTTTTAGTATATCAAGCACATGGAAAAAACATATTACAACCCCGAAGACCTGAAAAAGTTTGGCAACGTAGGCGAATTTCAGAAAGATCTCGCCGATAAATTCTTTGACTATTATGGAACTGTTTTTGCTGACAGTGCCCTTTCGGCCAGGGAAAAATCACTGATTGCCCTTGCTGTTGCCCACGCTGTTCAGTGTCCCTACTGTATTGATGCCTACACGGAGGACAGCCTCGAGAAAGGATATTCAGAAGAACAGATGATGGAAGCCGTTCACGTAGCTGTAGCCATCCGTGGAGGTGCATCACTGGTTCATGGTGTTCAAATGATGAATAAAGTAGATAAGCTGAGTATGTAAAAGGGTTGTTTGCATAGAATTTTTCCAGATTGAATTTAATGTCAAACTCTAATCCCGAATGAACATCCCCCAGAGAAAACGCTAAACACGTTTTCTCATCCACTCCGCCAGCCGGCGGAGGGACATTTTAAATCACTGAATTAGAATTCCAAGAATCATGAAATCCCTCATTGCACAAAGCCATTCCCTCTCCGACCCCAAGGTTCAGATTGAGGTCATCAACAATCATAACGATAGGGTGAAGAGCCTCGATAAGTTTGAGAAGAAGCTGGATGAGATCAACCTCTTCCCCCTTAAACCCACCGGAATTGAAATTTTTCAGATCAACGTGGGCTATATGTGCAATATGACCTGCAAGCACTGCCATGTGGATGCCGGACCCGACCGGCAGGAGATCATGACCAAAGAGACACTGCAATACTGCATCGATGCTCTTAAAGATTCAGACATTCAAACCGTGGACCTGACCGGCGGTGCTCCTGAGATGAATCCCCATTTTCGCTGGTTTGTGGATGAAGTTTCGAAAATGGGAAAACACGTCATAGTCCGATCGAACCTTACCATTTTGGATACCCGGAAATTTGAAGACCTGCCACAGTTCATGGCCGACCGCGGTGTGGAGATTACCTGCTCACTCCCTTTCTATAGCAAACGCAGAACGGATATGCAGCGGGGCGTTGGCACCTACGACAAATCGATGAAGATTTTGAAGGTTCTGAATGAGATCGGTTATGGCAAGAAGGAAACCGGACTGCTTCTCAACCTGGTTTACAATCCGGTTGGTGCATTTCTGCCGGGCGACCAAAACTCACTTCGTGAGCAGTACAAAGAGCGGCTTTGGGAGGATCACGGCATTATTTTCAATGATCTCTATACCATTACCAATCTACCCATAAGCCGTTACCTGAACTTCTTGGTGGAGAGCGGAAACCTGGAAGATTATATGGAGAAGCTGATCACATCATTTAACCCCGGTGCCGCCCAGGGCGTAATGTGCCGTAACACTATCTCCATAGGCTGGGACGGGGCACTCTACGACTGCGACTTTAACCAGATGCTTCAACTGAAAACCAATCACGGCGCGCCCGATCACATCAAGCAGTGGGATCTGGAAAAACTGAACAGCCGTGAGATTATCGTAAATCAGCACTGCTTTGGCTGCACGGCCGGTGCGGGGAGCAGCTGTGGCGGGGCGGTGACCTAAGTTTAAAGATTGATCATGTGATCTAAATCGCGCCCATGAGCATCCGAAAAGAGCTGCCTGAACTGGTAAAAGCGAACGTCATCTCACAAGATACGGCTGACAGAATCAGTGACTATTACACCTTTAAATCTGAACAAAACAGCAATCGCCTGTATATTGTATTCAGGATATTGGGAACACTGTTGTTCGGCATAGGAATTATCCTGATTATCGCCGATAACTGGGAAAAACTTTCCAGATCCGTTAAAACCAGTTTAGCCATTTACATCTACTAAAGTGATAAAAAAACAAAATATACCGCAACTCTTAAAATCTATTTCGCTAACTATGAGCGGCAAAATCCGTTTGAAACACTAATGTTATGCCTGAATAGTCTTGAGAGATTTGATAAACCTGCTTGGCCAATTCGACGACAATTCATGCATAGTCTGTAAATACAGCTAGAATTCAGGAAAAGAATCGAACGCTTCGAACAGCAGCCTGCCTGTGTTCGGGGATATTCCTGTTTTACCCCTCATAATCTCATTAACCCGATGAATCGGGACTCCCAAATGAACCAAGAATTCTTTCTGGGGCAATTCCATCTGTTGCAGATACTCATTAAGCGTATTAAACCGTGATCGGTGGTTGTTCTATTTTTTGAAATCACAATGATTCACATTCTCTGTTTGTGAGCGAAAATTTACGAGCTTTAAGATTTTCATTGTTTTTTTATGATAATTGACAAATCTGCATCTACTAAAATAACTAGAACCATTTATCTAATGATCTATGGTAATCATATTCTTCGTGCAGAAATTAATCTCATGCCAGTAGGGAAAACCCCTACCAGCAATTCAGACACAGACCTAGAACTAATATTGAAGCATAGCCATAAGTTACATACGTCGCATTTGAACAACCAGCGACATAACGATCAACACGATCAACACGATCAACAAAAAAAGTTAATTTTGAAGCTATGAAAAAACTAACCACAATTATTATGTCTGTGGCTTTCATTTTAGGATTGTCGTTTCACACTGCTGAAGCACAAAAGCCGGACTACGACAGAAAAGGTATTGAAATTGGGTCTACCGATAATATCACATTTTCAATGGGTCTCCACTCAGTTGGCCGAGTACAAATATTAACCCAAGATAATGTCCGCGTTTGGAGCGGTGGCCAATGGGTTACACCAGATGATCAACTTTTCGGGATGCAGACTTCGTTTGCAAACCTCGAATTCATGATGAATATTGGAGATGGCGATATCGAAGTCTTCTTTGATGGTCTGCTTGCAACTCAGCGCCACCCAAGTCAATGGTGGGGGAATAACGGTTATATGTATATCCGTCATATTCCCGGCAACTCTTTCTTAACGGCGATTAACCCACTTCTAGAGCATATCGATATTAAAGCAGGTAACTTCTTCGCTAACTTCGGTGAGCACCAGTTCACAAGAACTATGAATGCTGATGCACACAGAAATCCACTTGTTGGAAATCCTGTTATGTCACCAATAGGTTCTGAGCCGGGTATGGAAATTTACCACAAAGGAGCAGGCTATGGATTGATGGTCGGTGCCGGTATAGGTGCACCTGAACAAGATTTCCAAGAAGCACGCGGATACTCTTTCCGTACTAAACTGTGGCTGGACATGATCGACGGTGTTTATCTCTCTGGTTCTTTCTACACAGTAGATCATGACGCAGGCGTTAACAGAGGTACAAACCTCTTCCGGCGCGAGCGACACGGTTCTTCATACGGTGGTGTATGGAACCTCAATAATGACAATTCTGGTGCCGGTGAAGGCCCCGGACAAGCACGACCTGGTAACGGAAGTGAACTGACTGCATGGGAAATCAATGGTATCTTCAGCCTTCTCGAAGGAAATAAAATTTCTGCCTTCTATGGACAAGGTGAGGATATTGGCCCAAATCCAAATGATTTTGGTCAATCCGGTGATGAGAAATGGAGCTACTACATGGTTGAAGTTCAACAGTTCCTGAATGATAATTTCTATCTGTCAGGTAGATATAGCAATATTAATTATAGCGAATTTCTCACAACAGACAATACTGGTGATGTTTACCGGCTCCAAGCTGGTTTCGGAACATTTGTAACTGACAATATTCTATTGAAAGCTGAGTATGTGTATCAAAAAGCAACCGGTTTCAACGAAGGTACAACAGGAGTTGTAACCAGTGTAGATGTTGGTATGGAACCAACATTCCAGGGGCTCATGCTTGAAGTTGGCGTAAGCTTTTAAATACCTATTGAATCATAAGTAATTATGGGCAGAGGCATTAAATTGTCTCTGCTTTTTTTATCGCTTTTATATTCTGTATCTAGCATTACGATCCGGCGTATGTGCAGCTGGATGACCATTTAAAAAAGGAGCAAAAGATCCGAACCGGGCTGTTCGAAACGCTTCATATAGCCTATCCCATTAAGGTCATTCAGTTGTTTTTTTTCCTCTACTTGTTAACATAAACAGATCAGAAAGTACCAGGTACATTCCCGGAAGAATAACCAGAGTTAATAATGTACCCACAATCAATCCACCGATAAC
>REDT01000204.1 GCA_007693295.1 Balneolaceae bacterium | reverse complement strand
GATTTAGGGGTGGTTGAAAAAGGCTTTGAATCAATTTTTTAATCTATAGCCATGGGGATAGTACAGTAAACCACCCCCGACCCCTCCTTAGGAAGGATGGGAGATTTATTTTCTAAATTCTCATCTTGAACATAAGTCAAAGCACATTGATCTCGTTGAGCTTTCCTTCCTTGATTTGAACGGTTCTGAAGGGATGTCTTCTTACCATATCATAGTCGTGAGTTACCATCAGCACGGCCATTCCCCGGTTATTAATCTGTTTCAACAGTTCCATAATAGAGCTGCTGGCGGCAGGATCGAGATTTCCGGTGGGTTCATCGGCAAGCAGTAAACGGGGTTCATTGGCAAGGGCGCGGGCAATAACCACGCGCTGCTGTTCACCGCCTGAGAGATCATTGGGCATTGCGTTTCTTTTATGGCTCAATCCGACCAAGCCTAATACTTCAAGTACCCGATTTTTAATAAATCGTTTTTTCTGCCCGGTTACCCGTAGAGCAAAGGCTACATTCTCAAATACGCTTCTGTCTGGCAGGAGTTGAAAATCCTGAAACACAATGCCAATGCGCCTTCTCAGAAAGGGCACCTGGCGGTCGCTGATGGTTGAAACTTCATAATCGGCTACCCTGATAATCCCTTCATCGGGCTGGATATCACTGTATAGCAATTTTAAGAATGAACTTTTCCCGGCTCCGGTCCGGCCAATCACATAGCAAAACTCACCTGTTCCAAGCGAAAAGTTAATACCGTCGAGCACTTTCAGATTGTTGAATGCCACTGTAACATTGTGCAGTTCTATGACTCCGTTTTCACTCATTGTAATACCATAGTTATTCTGAGGCTTTTGGAATGGGCCGGTTTAAGTTCAAAACCATCATATCTTTCCAGGATTTTAAAATCGGTTTTTGATACAAGAGTTTCAATTTCACTGAGGGTATAAATTTTTTGCTGATGCTCTTCGTGGTAGGTTTCTACAACAGAACCGCCCGATTGATCCGTCTTTTCAATATAAAATTGATTTGTGTGAATTCTCTTTTTTGGATTGTACGAACTATTTCGGCGGTAACGGTAAAACTCATTGATCTTTTTTTGTTCATTATTCAGAAAGCGGATCGCCTTGCGTGAATTTCTGGGAGTGGTAAAGTCGTAAATAAAAATACCGCCGGGCTTCAACACCTGTTTTACCTCGTTGTGCAGATCGATGATGTCTGATGGGTTGTGCAGGTAATTGATGCTGTCGAATACCATAAATACCACATCGAACTTCCGGTCAAAGTTCAGATTTAAAAAATTCATGGTTTGAAAGTGAACCGCTGATTCTACTTCGTCACCTTTTTGGCGGGCAATCCGTATCATGTGAGATGAGGCATCCGTAGCTGTGATATTGTAGCAGTCAAGTTCCTCGAGGGAGAGGGCCATGGTGCCTGTGCCGCACGCCAGTTCAAGCACATCATGAGTTTCAGGATTGTGCGTGAGGATAATCTCGTCAATATAGTCCGTCCAGGTTTCGTAGTCTACATCCGACATTACATCATCGTAGATTTCGGCAAGCACAGAGTAATTTTCCAGCAGCTTTACGTTATCATCCATCGGTCTCACTCCTTGCCCGGTTTACAGCCATCTCTTCTGCCAGATTGTAAGCGGCAGTGAAGGATTGGCCATCAGCTTTCTTCATTCCCGCAATTCCAAAGGCTGTACCGTGATCCGGTGAGGTTCTGATTATTGGAAGGCCAGCTGTAAAATTCACGCCTGTTCCAAAACTTAAGGTTTTAAACGGTATTAAACCCTGGTCATGGTACATGGCTAAAATCGCATCAAAATTTTCATACATCCTGTTTCCAAAGAAGCCATCGGCAGGAAAAGGGCCTTCAGCCGTGATGTTATCATCGTTTGCTTTTCGGATCGCCGGGGTTATACGCTCAATCTCTTCACGGCCCAAAATCCCTCCGTCACCGGCGTGGGGATTTAAACCCAATACAGCAATTTTGGGTTCAATAATGCCAAAATCGTGGTTAAGACTTTTGTGTAGTGTTTCTATCTGCTTTAGAATGAGTGCAGAGTTAATCTTCGAAGATACATCCTTAACAGGTATATGCCCGGTAACCAGCCCCACGCGAAGATTACCCGATACAAGAATCATCATGTAGTTATCAGTGGATGTTTTTTCTGCCAAAAATTCTGTATGCCCCGGAACGTCATAGCCGGCTTTATGGATAGCCTCTTTAGATATGGGTGAGGTTACAAGGGCATCACAATAGCCGTTTAGGCAAAAATCGATACCGGCTTCAACGGCTTTCATGGCGGCAGCCCCGGCATTTTTTGAGTTCATTCCGGGAATGATATCTATCTCTTCATCGTCGGAACTGTTCCAGATGTTCACTATTCCCGGTTCTATTTGCTCAGGGTCGGTGATGATCCTGTAGGGGATGCGGTATCCCAGCATGTCTGAATAAAAATTAAATACAGACTCATGGCCTATAAAGAGAGGCGAAGACTCTGAGAGGGTCATTTTATATATGTGCCTGAGAGCTACTTCCGGTCCAATACCGTTATAGTCTCCCATGCTTACTGCAATAGTTGGATTCATGTGGCAAAAATAGCAAACTGTAACGGCTGGAAAAAGTTTGAATAAATTGTTGTGAAAGTTGCGCTATGTGTCACTCTTCGGCTACCAGTCGAAAGTCGCCAAAACCCGTGGTTGCTTCGAAAATCAAAGTGCGGTCGGAATACTGCCAGATTTCCCGGGCAGGCCTGTTGGCTGGCAATCTTCGCTCTACGTTGATAGGCTGGCCGTATAAGATATACGCTTTGCCCATATCTGTTTCGTAACCCGGTGTTTGCAGGGATGAAAAGTTGCGATAAGCGTGGTCAATACGGCTATAATACTCTGCCATCAGCTCATTGAACTCAGTATCGGGTGTGGGATCCCTTTCTGCCCAAAACTCTCTGAATTTTCGTTCTCTTTCGGCTGTTGATCCCGAATTTATCCTTCTCAGCTCACTGTCGCTCACGATAAACTTTAACATCTCAATAGCAACATCAATATTGTAGAGGCTAACCGGCATGTCGATCCATTGAGAATTTATGACCCGTTCTGCGATGGGTTTTTCACTCTTGTCCGACTTGACGACTAATTTATACCTGGCGTTTTCAAATTCTGCATTTGGAACACGGAAGTAGGCATACCGAAAGCCATTTTCATCTTCTTCCAGTTGAAGGTAGATCCCGTTCTCCTCTCTGGTAATTGTTGATAAGGTTGCGCTAATCAGCTCTTCTTTAGAGATCTCATCTGTATACCTGGCCTCACTCACCGTCTCATCCGTTCTGCCGGACCTGACTCTGTAAATGCTCAGGTGATAACTATCACTTTCGTTTACTGATTTAAGTGGAAGGGGAACAAGCAAGCTGTAATCCTGTCCGTAAAGAACATTATTCCCGTAATTCAAAAGTCCGCCAGAGATCTTTTTATCAGAAATATCCAGGCTGTTAAGAATAAAAATGGAGCTGGTTTCAGCTGAAGTGTAATCAGGTACAACAAGGTTTCTTCTTTGTGAGGCCATTTCCCGAACGGACTCGCCACGTCCCAGCTGAAGTTCAAAGTGATATGATCCTTTTTTAAGTTCTGTATCCATAAAGCCTGTTACATGATTGTAACGGGATTTGGTCTCATCAAAAGTTGCCACCCAAACCGTATCACTCCAGGTATCGCGATAAACGGAAGTCCCTGTCTGGCGTGAAGACCGTCTTGACTCACGCAGTGCTCCTTCAAATACTTCAAGGCCCATTCGCACTGGTGCAAAATATTCATCTTCGGGCGTGGGCGGTGTCATATTAGGGCGTTTCCTCAAAAATGGGACAAAGTCATAATCCAGGCGGAATAGAAATGCTGCAACTCCTGTTGAATCATTTTTTGGAATCACAAGATGATCAATATATGTGGAGGGCTGATCGGTTCTCTGGACAAGAGACTCATAGGTTGTTCGTCGTTGAGCCTCGGCATCCAAAACAGAGAGGGCGATAATTATTGCAGTAAGAAGAGATAATTTCTTCATATTTGTTTTATTTGACTGAAGGAATAGATGGATTTTATAAAATGATTTCATTCTTGGAACGTGAACGATACAATCAGTATTATCAGTCCCGTAAAATAAACTCAAAACAATATAGATATCATGGCTGAAAATTGGTTAGACGAGTTGTTAAATAAATTGCGCAAGGAAGAAGAGACTATTTTAAAGGGCGGAGGCGCCAAGCGCATTGAAAAAGAGCACAAAAAAGGTAAAATGACAGCCCGCGAACGAATAAACTTTTTGACAGATGAAGGCACTGATTTCTATGAATTGGGGCTTTGGGCTGCATATGATATGTATAATGACGAGGGGGGCTGTCCCTCGGCAGGGGTAATTACAGGCACAGGCACGGTGAACGGACAAACCTGCATGATTGTAGCAAACGACGCCACAGTAAAAGCAGGCGCTTGGTTTCCAATGTCAGCTAAAAAGAATTTACGCGCGCAGGAGATTGCCATTGAGAATCATCTCCCCATTATTTACCTGGTCGATTCAGCCGGTGTTTATCTTCCCATGCAGGATGAAATATTTCCGGATAAAGAGCACTTTGGAAGAATTTTCAGGAATAATGCTGTAATCAGTGCAAAGGGAATACCTCAAATTGCTGCCATAATGGGTAGCTGCGTGGCCGGAGGGGCATATTTACCCATTATGAGTGATGAAGCTTTAATTGTTGATGGCACCGGAAGCGTGTTTTTAGCAGGAAGCTATCTGGTGAAAGCTGCAATCGGTGAAGAGATTGACAATGAGACTCTTGGCGGGGCTACAACTCATACTGAGATTAGCGGTGTTACGGATTATAAGATGAAAGATGATACCGAATGCCTTATGACCATACGCGATCTTGTGGGTAAAATGGGGCCACGCAAGAGAGCAGGTTTCAACAGAAAGAGCCCGGTTGAGCCGGAAATATCGATGGGAGAGGTGTTAAAGAGTTTCCCTAAAGACAGAACCACACCATATGATTCATACAAGCTAATTCAAAGTATCACAGATGCAGGAACTTTCACTGAATACAAAAAGGGATATGGTCAAACGCTTATAACCGGGTATGCCCGCATAGATGGATGGAGTGTGGGCATTGTAGCTAATCAGCGAAAAATTGTTAAGAGTAAATCGGGAGAGATGCAGATTGGCGGGGTTATCTACTCAGATAGTGCTGATAAAGCAGCCCGGTTTATTCTGAATTGCAACCAGAAGAGAGTTCCCATCCTCTTTCTGCAGGATGTAACAGGTTTTATGATAGGAAAAAGAAGCGAACATGGAGGCATTATTAAAGATGGTGCAAAAATGGTGAATGCCGTTGCCAACTCTGTAGTGCCAAAAATCACAATAATTGTTGGCAACAGCTATGGTGCGGGAAATTATGCCATGTGCGGAAAGGCGTACGACCCAAGATTTATTTATGCATGGCCTACGGCTCAAATTGCAGTTATGGGTGGAACACAGGCGGCGAAAGTATTAACTCAGATACAGGTCTCTTCATTGGAGAAGAGGGGGGAAAGCCTGAGCGATGACGATAAAGCTGAACTGCTTAATAAGATTAAAAGCAGGTACGATAAACAGACTGACGTCAGATACGCCGCTGCAAGACTCTGGGTTGATGAAATCATACATCCGGAATCCACGCGCCGAAGAATTTCAAAAGCAATTGAATGCGCCGATCACAACCCAGAGATCCCGGAATTCAAAACAGGAGTGTTACAGGTGTAGAGTGTTGAAAAGAACTGCCTGTTAGTGCATGAACAGGCAGTTCAATTGAATACGCTGTTATTTATAATTCGTTATAAAATCTGAAAATAATATTTACGAAAATGGCTAAGAGAACTCTAATCACAAAATTGGCAATTACTTACAGTGTAAAGTACTACACATTTGAAAAGGAGAGATGGATCAAACAGTGGGAAAAAGAGATAAGGGGAAGGAATTCGGAACCGGTGAAGACGGCCCTGGAACCGGAAGCTCAGAGATACGCCCTGGTTTTCACCGTAAATAAACCTGACGGTTTCACACTCAAACTCGAAGGGAGTGACAAAGTGGAAACAATAACCGAAAAGGCTGTGAGCAGAGATAAATCAAATCGCGACATTGTTGTTATTTTCCAAGCTGAACCGGACAATTCGGTAGAACTCAGATCAGAAGAGGATGAGGATGAGAAAGAGGATATTATCGTAATCCCGCCTGAAGATGAACCTGTTTAGATTACTTTTTATAACTGTCTACTTTTGTTTTTAAAGAGGTAGATTTACAAGAGAGTTTCAAATATTAGTTGAATTGGTTATCTATCCGGTACATTAATTGGTCTGGCTCTTATTTTATGATCATTAAACTCTTCAAGCTGTGGCGAAAAGCCCTGTTCACCATTATTTTGGTGACACTAAACTGTTACTCATACGCTCAGTCATCTGAAGTGGAATTTCCATTAATGGGTGGAAAACCACTTACAGAATCCCAGAATCTGTTTCAGATTACTACCTACCCTCAGAATTGGGCCGTTACCCGCGACAGTAATGGTAATCTGATTGTTGGAACGGGTGGTGGGATCGCGATTTATGATGGTGCGCGATGGCAAACAGCGGATATACCGGGCCTATCAGTCCGTTCTGTCGCTGCCGCCGCTGATGGCAGAATCTATGTAGGCGGAGCATCAGAGTTTGGGTATTTCATTACGGAGGCAAATCAATCTGTAGACAGGCTTACATATCACAGCCTCACTCACCTGGTTCCCGAATCGTACAGGCAGTTTCGTTCAGTTGCAAATATAATAGTCAGGCAAGATTCTTCCGTCATTTTTAATGGGATAGACCACTCATTTCACTATCGTGATGGAGAAATTAAAGTAATAGGGGATGATGTATGGGTTTTCCGCTTATTCGAAGCTAATCAAACAATATTTTCAAACGACTCGCTTGGACTATCCATCTACGAAGACGGAAAGCTTAATCTGATTCCGGGAGCAGAAGAGTTCGAGTATACCGGGATCTACTGTGTTCAGCCGGTGGATGAATCATCTATACTATTCTCTGTACGAAACCAGGGGTTGTTTACCTATAATGGTGAACAGATCAGAAGTATTGAGAGCGACGCTTCCGATTTTTTTAGCAGGCATTACCCCTATACATGCCAGAGATTACCCGATGGCAGCTATATTGCAGGCACGCTGAACGCAGGTGCTGTAAGGTTTAATTCAGATGGTGCAATTCTGGGTGTATTTAACGAATCCGGTTTGCTTCCAGAAAACACAGTCTACGGCTCCTTCAGCGATGCAAATGGGACTGTTTGGCTTACTCATCTTGAGCATATTTCCCGTCTGGATTTCGGGTTACCCATCCGGGTGGTGAACGAAAGCAGCGGCTACAAAGGTCTTCCAATGTCGCTCATTTATGAAGATGGAAATATCATTATTGGTACTCAACATGGTGTATTTCGTTCTGAAAACAGTGATCTGTTGCAGCCTGAATTTAAAGAGATTCTATCTGCTTCAGAGAGATCATTGCTGCTGAAGTCAGATAGCCTGATCTATTCATACACAACCAGAAAGTTGTATACCCCGCTCATTTCGAATGAACCGGTATTTAACTTCCCGGCAATAATAGACCGGCTGTTTATTTCAGATGCAGAACCTTCTCTCTTTTATGCTGTGAACAGCAGGGGCCTGTTTCCCATTGTTAAGGATAACGGCTCATATGAAGCGGGTTCTTTTATTGCAGAACTGGATTTGACCAATGCAAAAATTGTACAAAATAGTTCAGGTGACCTTTGGATTGGTTCATCGACCGGGTCTCTTGTATATATTCCATTTTCCGAGATTCTTCGATTTCTGGAAACAGGTGATGCAGATATTCGTGAATATGAAATGCCGGAAGGATGGAGAGGGGACGGTACCAGGATGATTACGCTTGTAATTGATAACGAGGACGTACTGGTTGGAACTCCCAGAGGGCTTTACCGAATTGACAGTGAAACCGACAGTGTTGTTGAGGACAACAGATTTGGAGAACTGAGCAGGGTAAACGAAGCAGGTGCGGCCAGTTCGATTTTTCATCTTGAAAAAGACAGTTATGAGAATATCTGGATCAGGTCAAGGCGTGAGTATCAGTTTGCAGAAAAACAGGATGATGGTTCCTTTACTATACACAAAGCCATACCGGGCAGGATTGATGATAACATCAGTAATGCAATAGTGCCTGTTGGTAATGGTAAAGCCTGGTTTTTAGGAAGCAAGGGATTGGTCTACTACGATCATAATCAATCAATGGAGATTACAGCCCGGCCGCCGGTAATTCGTCGTGTAATATCAAGATCCGACTCTGTTTTATACCGGAGCTATAGCAGAGAAAGATCAGAACAAACCAACCTGGAACTGGCCTACGAACTGAACGACTTTCGAATTGAGTTTGGCTTTCCTGATTTCAGCTCGTTTGATCAAACCCAATATGAGGTAAAACTGGAGGGCTTTGATGAGGAGTGGTCTGCCTGGAGTACAGAATCACAAAAAGACTACACGCAGGTCCGTGAAGGACGATATCGGTTTCTGGTTCGGGCTAGAAGCGGAACAGGTTTCGTAACCGAAGCCGCAGTTCTTCCGATACGTATTTTCCCGCCCTGGTACAGAACTCTCTGGGCTTATCTGTTTTACGTGGTTGGTATTACAGGCCTTCTCTACTCCATTCACAGGTATAGAATCAATAAAATTGTTGAGATCCAGCAGGTGCGAAACCGTATTGCAAGCGACCTGCATGATGAAGTTAGTGCTACTTTGAGCAGTATTACATTTTTCACCCAGGCTATTGAAAGGAACAGGAATGGGGATAAAGCTGCTCATTATTTAAGACTTATTTCCGGCAGCGCGGGTGACGCAAAGGAGAAAATGTCCGATATCATCTGGTCAATCAATCCGGAACACGATAATTGGGAAACCCTTTTGAGCAAGTGCAAAAGGTTTGCCGCGGACCTCCTGGAGAGTAAAAACATTACATATGATCTCTCTTTTCCTGAGTTAAACAGGGGCAAGATTGGAATAGAGCTGCGTCAAAATATCTGGTTAATCTTCAAGGAGATCATTACAAATATTGCCAGGCACTCCAACGCTTCGCATGTAAAGATCTCCTTTACGTTTCATGGAAGTGAACTGCATATACTTGTAAGTGATAACGGTGAGGGATTCAATCCCGATGATCAAATTAACGGCAATGGTTTGAGAAATATCCGCAAAAGAGTTAAAGATCTGGGTGGCAAGTCAACATTAAGCTCGAATAAAGAAAACGGAACATCCTGGACAATCACGTTGCCTGCATAAAGTCGACATAGTTATGCAGTGTTTGAAGAGGTTGAAATCTATTAATTTATTGATAACCAAGAAGGAAAATGGAAAGTACTTTGATTAAAATCAGTATTGTAGAAGACAACATTTACATGCGTGAAGGCTGGGAGAGTATCCTGGACACAGAGAGTGATTTTTGTGTAATTGGAAGTTACGGATCGTGTGAAGAGGCTTTTGAGGATTCATCAATTTCACGAAGCGATATCGTTTTGATGGATATTGAACTGCCGGGAATGTCGGGGATTGAGGGGGTAAGCTATATTCAAGAGAATCACCCCGGCGTTAATATTATTATGGCCAGTGTTTTTGATGATAACCAGCATGTGTTTGACGCAATCTGTGCAGGAGCAATTGGCTACCTTCTAAAGAAAACGGGGCCCGATGAGCTTTGTGACGCCATTCGCTCGGCTATGGAAGGAGGCTCGCCCATGACGCCTGAAATTGCCCGTAAAGTGATCCGGCTCATGCAGCCCAAACAGACAGGCGCTGATAAAGTGAAGCTGTCTGACCGGGAATTGGAAATTTTAAAGGAGCTTTCAACAGGTAAATCTTACCAGGCAATTGGCAGCAGCATATTCCTCTCGGAAGACGGGGTTAGATACCACATTCGAAACATTTATAAAAAACTGCATGTGAATTCCCGATCCCAGGCCGTAGCCAAAGGGTTTAAACAGAATTTGATATGATCGATTCTCTATGTAGTCACAATACTGCATGTTCATGCAGTGTTTCCGTGCGATGGCTTTTTTAAGTTACGTATGAGCATTTACGTTACTTGAGAGTATGAGAACACATATCACGAAAGAGATAAAACAAACCCATTCAGTTGATAGCTGGATGGGTAATTTTTTTTAAAATCATTCAGCAAATCTCTCTGTAAACTACTTCTAACTAGATATTTTTGAATGGAACAGGCGAAGTAAGCACTTAGCATGATCCGCCTGCGGAGAATACTTCACGTGCGAAGCACACTCAACGTTCGCCTTGCGCACACTCCACGTGAATGAAATGAGCACGTAACGTGAGCTGGTGGAGAACACTCATCTTGGAAATTATCACATTTGATAAGCTTTATCATATCCCGGTTTCACAACTTCACATAAAATCACGATATTCAGGCCTATTCAAATTTGAAAATTGTATTGGAGATTTAGTGAAAGAAAAAATTCGTATTGCATCAGGACAAGGATTTTGGGGCGATCTGCCCAACGCACCCATAAATCAGGTAAAAAAAGGGGAAATTGATTATCTCGTCATGGATTATCTCGCCGAGGTAACGATGTCGATTATGCAGAAACAGCGCATGAGAAATGAGAAGTATGGTTACGCTCGCGATTTTGTGGATGTGATAGAGTCTATAATGGAAGATATCCGCGATCGAGGTATCAAAGTAATTTCAAATGCGGGTGGCGTGAA
>REDT01000261.1 GCA_007693295.1 Balneolaceae bacterium | reverse complement strand
GCCCTCTGCCCTCTGCCCTAAAAAAACACCCACAACAGCATCAACGCAATAAAAAGCCACACCGCAATCTTTAGCGAAAGCGGCTGTTTCGGAAACTCATACCCGCATATCGGGCACTCCTCTTCGCCCTTATCCACATTCATCGCACAGCCGGGACACTCTTTTTTTTTCACTTCTTTACTTTATGTTCTGGTTTTGGATATTTATTCTAAACAAATTTCATGTTTGGATCGTATCAGGTTTTAAAACCTTAATCAAAATATAACAAAGTTATGGCAGGACAAGGATCAGGTGGAAATGTTATTGCAGCACTGGCAAGTTTATTCATACCCGGACTGGGACAGCTCTTACAGGGCAGATTACTGATGGCCATATTTATGTTTGTTTTTGCGGCACTGCTTTGGATTATACTGCTCGGCTGGATTATTCATTTGTGGTCCATTTTGGATGCGGCCAGGTTTAACCCGCGACGGTAACCACAACTCTTGTTCATTCCATCATGCTTAAATCTATCCAAATTCCGGGTGCTACTTCCCGGAATCCCACAAACCAACCTTCGATTCTGTTTTGTGATTTTGCGTGAATCTATACGGAGGTTGTGGGTGGATGGCCACCGTACCCCGGCCGGTACCCAGGGCTGTGTGATTACGCGTCTTCAGCGCTTTGGTTTGGGATGGGAAGCCAATTCAACCCTTATTTTGCAAGCTGGTGGACTCTTGTCAAGATAACTCCCAACATATATTTCGCTCCAAAGGTATCCCCATGCAAGAACAAAGTTTCATGTAATACCCGGAGATGTAACCCGTTTACTCGTATTCCCTCACTTTTGACTCTTCGAATTTGTATTTTGCAAGTCTGAACAGGAAAACCGGATCATTTTAAAAAAATATATGAATTTACGTCTACTGAAAATTATTGGCCTCATTGCAGTGCCGCTCATTCTGCTCTCCATCTCCTCAAGCTGGATATTTGAGTGGCTCTGGCTGAACGAACTTGGGTATGCCCATATCTTTTGGACGCTTCGCGGCACTCAAATAACGTTAATTATTGCTGCCTTTCTGGTTGCTGCCCTCTATTTCATCCCAAACTTTCGCTACCTGGCCGGTCAGCTCAAAAATGTGAGCCTCGCCGGTTCACCGCTTCAGGGCTCAAATATTGACCTGGGAAGTGAATTCGCCAGAAAAAGAATCAAACAGTTTTTCACCCTTGGCGGGCTGGTCATGGCGCTGATCTTTGCGCTCAGTTTCTACATCCGGTGGGATGAATCCCTTAAGTTTATCAGTGGCGTGGAGTTCGGTGAAATTGATCCGTTATTCGGCCGTGATATTGGCTTCTACATGTTCCAGCTTCCCTTTTGGGAAGTCATTCAGGGCTCACTGGTCTCCATATCTTTCCTGACGCTGGCCATACTTACACTGGCCTATATATTTACAGGCCTTCTGATGGTACAGTCGCCCACTCAAATTCAGGCGCGCGACTCTGTATTGAATCACCTTAAGATCAATGCAGCGATCTGGCTTGCCCTGATTGCCTGGGGTTTTCATCTGGCCCGGTACAAACTTGTATTTAAAGCAGACGGAATTGTCTTTGGCGCCGGGTATACCGACACCGTGATTCAGTTGCCTGCCCTCTGGATTCTGTTTGGCCTCTCGCTTCTGCTCTCGGCACTTCTGTTTGCAAGCCTTTGGGTAAAGGTTGGCCGATCGGTTCCGGCTCTTGCGGTTCTCACGGTAGTTGTTCTGATTGTAGGCCGTGGCCTTCTGCCGGGCATCACTCAAAAATTCAGCGTGGAACCGAACGAGCTTCAGCTGGAATCGCCCTACCTGGAGAAGAATATTGAGATGACCCGGCTTGCCTATAACCTGCACAATGTGAGGGAAGTAGAGTACCTGGCTGATGATACCCTTGGAATTGCAGATATCCGGAATAACCAGGATGCAATTGATAACATCCGCCTCTGGGATAGCCGGCTCCTGCTCAACACCTATAAGCAACTTCAGGAGATTCGGTCGTACTATGAATTCTATTCTGTGGACAACGACCGGTACATGGTTGATGGAAATGTTACCCAGATGATGCTATCTGCCCGTGAAATTGCACGGAGACTGCCAAGCCAGTCTGATACCTGGGTAAACCGTCACATGCAGTACACACACGGTTACGGATTGGTAATGAGTCCCGTTACGGAGACTAACAGACAGGGAGAGCCACGGATGCTGATTCGTAACATTCCCCCGATCTCTGATGTACCTGAGCTTACCGTTCAGAATCCAGCCATCTATTATGGTGAGAACAGCACCGGCTACTATTTGGTAAATACCCATCAGGAAGAGCTGCACTACCCCCTGGGCGATGAGAACGTCTACCATAACTACAGCGGACAGGGCGGCATACAGATCGACAGTTTTTTCAAAAAACTGCTCTTTGCCTGGGAACTTGGTGCGATCAACATCTTGCTAACTGAGTCTCTTCACGAAGAGAGCCGTCTACAGATATGGAGAAGCGTACAGGAGAGGATCAGCCGGATTACCCCGTTTCTGAAACTTGACCGCGACCCCTATCTCGTACTTCATGATGGACGCCTGGTATGGATTCAGGATGCCTACACTACATCATCCCACTTTCCCTACTCGCAGAGATACAATAACGGAATCAACTATATCCGGAACTCCGTGAAGATTGTGGTAGACGCCTACGAGGGCTCTGTAGACTACTATATTGTGGATGAAGAGGACCCCGTTTTGCAGGTCTATGATTCCATCTTCCCCGGCACGTTCAAGTCTCTTGACGAACTGCCTGAAGGACTCGATGCGCATTTCCGCTATCCGCAGGATATTTTTGAAATTCAGATCGAAACCTATGCGCGTTACCACATGACCCGTCCGCAGGTATTCTACAATCAGGAAGATCTCTGGACTCGGCCAACTGAGCAGTATGGAGGCCGGCAGATCCGCATGGAGCCTTACTACGTGCTCGCAAGGCTTCCCGAGGAGGAACAGCTTGAGTTTATGCTGATCAGCCCAATGACGCCCGAAAACCGGAACAATATGATATCGTGGATAACTGCCAAATCGGATCCCGGAAGTTATGGCGAACTTATAACCTATGTACTGCCCAAAGACAGGCTCTTCTACGGGCCTGCGCAGATCGAGGCACGAATCGATCAGGATCCCGAAATATCACGGCAAATTGCACTTTGGGATCAGCGGGGCTCCAGGGTGATTCGCGGTAACATGATGGTGATACCGATTGAGAGCTCCTTCCTATACGTGGAGCCTGTATTCCTTCTGGCCGACAATGTAGAGATTCCGCAGTTGCAGCGCGTGATTGTGGCCATTGGCGACAATATTGCCATGCAGCCTACAATTGAAGAGGCTATCTTTGAAATTTTTGGGCAGGAAGCTGACTTCATTCTGCCGGGTGCCCAGCCTGTACTTGCCGATACGCCGCTTCAGACAGGTGAACTGCCGGTAGAAATGGTTGCAGATACCCGTCAGATGGAGGAGATTCGAACTCTCTGGCGCGACATGCGTCAGGCTCTTGAGGAGGGCAACTGGACCCGTTATGGTGAGCTGTTAACTGAGCTGGACACAAAAATTAATGAGCTTTAAAAGCTCGTAAAGAGAAAGAGTTATTAAATTCGCTTCGAATTTGGTAGTTAAAAAAACCGGATGGCACTACCATGCCGTCCGGGTTCTAAGAGTTTGTAGACGTAACCTGCAGTTTGCCTTAGCGCTATAATCAGAAGGATACTCCTACAACGATATAGAACTGTTCCGAATCCGGGTTTAATATTACCGTTCCGCTCAGCGGAATGGAGAACGTATCGGTAATTACGATACTCTTACTGGTGCCTATACCCACATTTACCAGTGCAAACTTTCCATCGGTTGAATGCCAGCCATCTCCGGCCCCAACAAATAAGTCTGCAGCTCCCAGGCTCAAACCGGCTTCGAAATAGAGGTCATTACCGGCAGAACCGGCCCCGGATGCTTCATTTAGAATCATATTTGCCGACAGAGAAAAATTACTGATATCCAGTCCGGTATTGATTTCAAATGCGTGGCTGTCGCTATCAAAATAGTCTGTTCCGGGATAGTAGTAATCAGTTACACCAATACTGAGGCCAAAGTCGAATTCATAACCTGCATAGAGATCCATCTCCTGAAAGCCATCATACCCCTGCGAACCCCAGGCTCCTATGGCGAAACCGCCCGCAGTAAATTCTACCGTAGGCTGTATAGATGGCCCTGCAAACGCAACGCCCCGAAATACATAGGTGCTGTAGATATCAACACCTGTAGTAATCTCCTGGGCCTTGGCGGTATCCGGATTTAATGAGATGGTGAGCGTAACTGCGAACAGAGTAAGCAGCGCAGATTTTAACAGTCTTAATATTTTAAATTTGATATTCATAACGTTATATTTAGTTAGTTTATGATGATTACGAGAGTGATTTGATTAAATAGAGGAGCACCGGATCCCCAAATCTCAGGTGCTCCTTTCTATTTTGATCAGGCAGTAGCCCGGCCCAGTTCTGTTGTTTTAACCGGTGAAAAATCAGGGTAGGCTTTGTTCCCATGTTCTGAGATATCAAGCCCGTCAGATTCTACTTCGGCACTTACCCGTACACCGAGTACGGCCTTGATGGCTCCAAATACAGCCAGAGAGAACAAAAATGTGACACCTAATATCGAGACGGTTCCCAGCAGCTGTATAAGAAAACTGGCTTCGGTAAAGAGCCCCACGGCAAGTGTTCCCCAAATACCGCAAACACCGTGAACCGAGATGGCGCCAACAGGGTCATCCAGTTTCAGCTTGTCGAACATCACAATAGAGAAGACAACAATGGCTCCAGCTATGGCACCCACCACTATCGCACCTGAAATTGAGATTACATCGGCGCCGGCCGTTATACCGACGAGGCCGGCAAGTATTCCGTTAAGTGCCATGGGTGCATCCAGATTTTTCATGACAATCTGGGTGGTTATCATTGAAGACAGAGCACCGGCACACGCAGCAAGGGCTGTTGTTACAAATACGTAGGAAACTGCAGACGGATCGGCACTGAGAACGGACCCACCGTTAAAGCCGAACCATCCGATCCAAAGAAGAAACACTCCTACCGTGGCCAGCGGAATATTGTGGGCGGGTATGGCAAAGATTTTACCATCTTTATATTTACCCGTTCTAGCACCCAAAATAATAACGCAGGCAAGTCCCGCAATTCCACCAACACCGTGAACAAGAGTAGATCCTGCAAAATCATAAAATCCGAGCTGATCTAACCATCCGCCTCCCCATACCCAGCTTCCGGTTATCGGATAGGAAATCGCCAAAAGAAGGGCTCCAAAAATCATAAATGATGACAATTTAATACGCCCGGTTACACAACCTGAGACGATCGTTGCGGCTGTTGCTGCAAACATTGCCTGGAAAATAAAATCTGTCCAGATGGTCATATCTTCGCCATATGCCGGAGTCAGCATTCCAACAGGATCTGAGGCATCAAAACCAATGCCGAATCCTCCGAATCCAAAAATCCCGTTGAAGTCACCGGGATACATGAGCTGAAACCCAATAAAAGCATAGATCAAAATGCCCGTACAGAGAATGAATACATTCTTATAGATCACATTTACGGCATTTTTCGACTGCGTCAAGCCACTTTCAACCGTAGCGAAACCAAGGTGCATTAATAGCACCATGAATGCTGCTATAAGAATCCAAAGGTTGTCAATGATAAACTTCGTATAGAGTGGTGATTCCTGAAACTCTTCCATTGTGCGATATCCTTCCTGCGGCACAACTTCAGCTGTTTCAGTGAATGCTACTGTCTCCATCGTCATTACATCAGTTTGCGATATGGAGCTGCTGTCAAACGCAACATATCCTGCCGCAAGAACTAATACTAAAACGAGAATGGAGGATTTTAGAATCCTGTTCATAGTAATAAGGGTTAGTTAGAAATTACTGATGTTAAATGTCTATGCATTCCCTCCATTTGTCAATATTTATTTAATCATATTGTCATTTTTGATTAATATTATTAACCCTATTTGGAAAAGCGCTTTTGCTAAAGCATCTTTTTACTGTGCCCCTTTGAATTACCTTGAATCTGAAGAAGAAAAAACACCCGATTTTTCTGAAATTGAGAGTGAAGAAAGGAATTATCTCTCTTATCAGGATTTACTTATCTTACCCTGCAATGAAATTTAACAACAACCGATCTACGGAATCAGACCCATCAGATTTATGAACAATACCAGAGTTGTCATCACCGGACTAGGAGCCCTAACACCACTTGGAAACGATGTAAAAACCACTTGGGAGAATGCTGTAAATGGTATGAGCGGATCTGCTCCCATCACAAAATTTAATCCTGAGAAATTCCGAACTCATTTTGCCTGTGAGGTAAAAGACTTTAACCCTCAGAAATACCTGGACAGGAATGAGATCAAGCGCTCAGATCTATTTACACAGTATGGATTATATGCCGCTACGGAGGCTATGAACGACTCCGGTCTCGACCTCGAAAAAACGTCACCTTTTGACCTGGGAGTGATTTGGGGAACGGGCCAGGGAGGCATGGGTACATTTGAAGAAGAAGTAAAGGCCTATACACTCAATAACTATGAGCCGCGCTTCAATCCATTTTTTGTGCCAAGGCTTATCCCCAACATGGCTTCCGGATTAATATCCATGAAGTTTGGGCTGATGGGAATCAATTACACCACCATTTCGGCTTGCGCCAGCTCCAATACAGCCATTATGGATGCCTTTAACTACATTAGAATGGGCAAAGCAAAAGCCTTTATTGCCGGCGGATCAGAAGCCCCGGTCACGGAGGCAACTATTGGCGGATTTACGGCCATGAAAGCGATGAGCACACGAAACGACTCCCCTGAAACCGCCTCCCGGCCATTTGATCCCTCCCGCGATGGTTTTGTTATGGGCGAAGGTTCATGCGCACTGATTTTAGAGGAGTATGAACATGCCAAAGCCCGAGGAGCAAAAATCTATGCTGAGGTTGCCGGTGCGGCTATGACGGCTGACGCCTATCACCTCACGGCCACCCACCCTGAAGGCCTGGGCGCACTGCGCGGGATGAGACTGGCTATGCAGGAGGCCGAGCTGAATCCGGAAGATCTAAGCTATATCAATACCCACACTACTTCGACCCCTGTAGGTGATATCAGTGAAACCAAAGCGGTATCCAAACTCTTTGAAAATTCAAAAACCAAACCCGTAATCAGTGCCACAAAATCGATGACAGGCCACCTGCTCGGAGCTGCCGGCGCCATTGAAGGGCTCTTGTCTGTATTATCCATCCGGGATAATGTGATACCCCCTACAATCAATACGGAGTCTATTGCACCTGAGATCCCCAAAAATATTGATATTGTTTTAGGGGATGCGCGTGAAACCACTGTAAACACTGCAATGAGTAATAACTTTGGCTTTGGCGGACACAATGCGATTGTAATTTTCAAGAAATTTTAGTTTCAATCTGATAACCGACGGGGTGAGGAATAGATGTTGTTCCGGTTACTCCGGTTAATAGCCCGCTTGAGAGACGCAAGCCTTGAAGGCTGTATGCTCATGCGGGGCTGTTTACAAGAATCTGTGCTTTGAATTCAGAATGATTGACCGTTTATTACTGTTATTAAGATAATTTTTATATGATATATGAGCAGAGACAATAGGAACTAAAATCAATGTCATGGAAGAGAAAAAAAAGGAAGCCTATAAGAGAAAGATTGAAGCTCAGCTTGACGTGTGGAAAATGGAAACGGAAAAGCTGAAAGCGAAAGCCAGAAAGGCAAAAGCCGATGGCGAGATTAAATTTTCTAAAGAGATCGAAACGCTTGAAGCAAAGCGAAATGATTTGAGGGCCAGATTGAAAAAACTTGAGGCCTCCGGCAAGGACGCCTGGGGAGATATCAAAGCAGGAATTGACCGGGCCGGCAAAGAGCTAAGGGAATCGATTGACAAAGCTAAAGAGAAATTTTGATAAGTCAATGCTTTGAAAAGAGATACCGTTTCACAATATTGATGGTATAGCATTTATCTTAAACAGACCCGGGGGCTATGAGCGCTTCACTAAATCTAGGCCGGTATTCCGGCATTAAAGTACAGATTCACTGGACGTTTTGGTTGCTTTTTATTTTTATCGGCTTTTTGGTGATCGCCAATGAGGGGGGAGCAGAAGATCTCTTCTGGAACTTCTTGTTTATCTTCGCCCTGTTCTTCTGCGTTGTACTGCATGAGTTTGGGCACGCTTTAGCCGCCCGTCGATACGGAATTGGCACCCGCAGTATCACACTACTGCCGATTGGCGGAGTTGCAAGCCTAAAGGATATGCCGGACGACCCCAAACAGGAGTTTGTCATAGCCATAGCCGGGCCAATGGTGAATGTAGTGATCGCCTTTTTGCTCTACTTAATCGTACCCGTTGAGAACTTTTTGGTGGACGACCCCGAGCTGTTTGAAGAACAGCTGGACGGCATTAACGCCGCCAATTTTCTCTTCTATCTATTAACGGTGAACGTGATACTGGTTCTCTTTAACATGATTCCGGCTTTCCCGATGGACGGCGGACGCGTATTTCGCGCGGTGCTTTCAACCCGAATGAATCGTGTTCAGGCTACCAAAGCAGCCGCTGCTCTTGGCAAATTCATGGCTCTGATCTTTTTCCTCTTTGGACTCTTTTTCAACATCATCCTCGCTATTATTGCAGTATTTATCTATTTCGGAGCCCACTCTGAAAATATCATGATTCAGCAGATCAGCCTGCTTGAGGGCAACGATATACGCGATGCCATGATTACCGATTTCACCACCCTGAAGCCCGATGAGACCCTCCAGCACGCGGTTGACAGAATTCTTGCCAGTACAGAGCAGGATTTTATCGTTACTGCTAACGGTAAGCCGATTGGCATTCTTTTTATGGCAGACCTGGCTCAGGCACTCAGGGAAAAAAGCCGAAATACTCCGGTACGTGAAGTTATGAATGAAAATTTCGTAACGCTTGAAGCCTCTGCACCTCTGCCCTCAGCATACCGGCAATTCAGGCGAGGCGACAGAAATTTCTTTCCAATTGTGGAAAATGGCGAGCTAATTGGAGTTTTGGATATGAATAACATCAATGAGTTTTTAACGCTTCGGGCTGCCTACGATTATTGAACCCTGACGCATAAAGTCTTGTTTACCACACAACAGGGGCTTTATCCAGGTACTCAAATGCGTCTATATCTGTACTTTTTTATATATTTTGAAAAATCGTAACTAACAATTAACCTTGAAACTCTTTTGGAATGAATAACTCAGAGCTTATTTTCGAATTATTGGGAATTTCAAAAAATGTACCGCTCACTGAGAGAGATATGGCGGAAGCACTTACCGTCACATTTTATCCGCCTCATAAAAAAACTCCCCTTCTTAACAGCTTCTCTGAAAAACTGAAAAATTCTCTCATAGAAATTGGAGTAAAGATTGTTCCGTATGATCAAGCGCTAACTAAAGGCAAGAAACAGAAGATAAAGCCCGGTATAGTGATTATTGAACAAGGGGAAGGAGAGGATGAAAACCTGGCCATCAAGAAAGTTTCTAGTCTCTATTATAATCCCATTGTGGCTCTTTTGGAATCAGCCCCGCCTATACCACAAAACCCCACGCTTCAAGAAACACTCGACAGTATTGTGGGCGTACTGGCCTGGAATTTATCGCATGTTCCTGTTTTTGTGGAAGAGGACAAGTGGACATTTTGCACAATGAACGGAGCCGTTATTGAATGTGACAACTGGAGAGATCCCAATCACGACATTCTATACTCTCTGATTCCAAAACTCTCAGCGCAGGTTGTTCCCCCTAAACGAGAAGAGATTGTTTACAGAGAGGGGCAGCTCGACTCAAAAATGGGGGAGTACAGCGGGTACATTGACGACTTTATGGGTGCTGCAAAGGTTTGGCGAGATAACGGCCTGATGCTGGCCCACACCTCCATTGAAGATCTGAAATACCGAAACCGGTTCTACAAGCGCATTGTTTCGCAATACCTCGACAATCGAACCGGAATGAGCTATGGTTTTTTGGTAAAACAGCTCCCGGCAGATGTTGAACCTGCAGTGGAATTGAAAGATGCACCGCAATCTCTGAGAGACTTCGATTGGAACAAGCGTAGAATTGTAGAAAAAGATGAGCAAATCTATGTGCTGGTCCACCAGTTCGGTAAAGAGTGGATTGTGAAAATCCCGGACGTCTGGCTGCTCTCCACGCGGTCGGGCTGTAATAAAACCAACCTGAACCCCCGGAAAGATATTCTCAGGCTGGGCCTGCATAAAGGAGAAATCACCATTGATACACCGCCGGAAATCGGCGCTGAAGATTGCCGTCCATCCTACGACACCTATGCCATCCTGGCCCACGCTGTGGGCAATATCATCACAGCAAGCCTCTTGCTCAGAAACGACAGGAAATCCACCTTCTCGGAAACCCTCCAGAATGATGGAGTCTCCATTTCTCACTGGCACGGATATCCGGACAAGCAGTATCCACTGCCCGGCTATGTGATTCACGGAGGGGATAATCCGCCTGTGTCGTGCTCAACGCCTCAGTCGGCAGCCTATGCATTTTACGGCAAACTCAGGTCGCTCGATCTCTACAAAGGACCCGCTGAAACATACAGGGGGGATATTCACATCGAGCCTCATCATGGCACCAACATTACCGGATGCATGACGATAACGGAGTCAGCCAAATGGGTAGACAAGATGCATAAAAACATGCTTGCAAAAGAGCAGGTGCCCGGTTGAAAATAGCCAT
>REDT01000219.1 GCA_007693295.1 Balneolaceae bacterium | reverse complement strand
AGAGCGTCGCGCTGGCAGCGCGAAGGTCCGGGGTTCGAATCCCCGTAGCTCCACTTTTTTTTGTTCGGCAGTAAACGCTGTGTATTCGGATAATTGTAAAAAATGCTTTAGTAATACAGCACAATAGTACTAAAGATTTAAGTATTTTTCGAATTAAGGCAAATAATAAGTGCCTTTTTTTAAAAAAACACCTACACACTTTACATTTTTTACAGGTAAAAGTTCCGGCTTAACAAAACTTTCTCTCCAATCCGGAATATTTACAATCTCTTCATAACCGGATTTCTGTTGCTATAAGGCAAGAGTATCATATAAAAGCCAACTATTCTAATAGAAAAAGTGCAGATCATTTGGCTTGGCTTACTTTGGTCAGGATCAAAAATCTAAAATTCCGGTATACACTTCATACAAAAGGCGGGTATATATCAGATCCGCCTGAATATCCAGCTCTATACTCTTTTAGATCAAAAATTGGTAATCGATGTAATGAGTAGTTCGACTATTGAATTTCAGATCAATAGTCTTCCTGGAAGCTGTAATCAAAAAAATTAATATATTTTTGTGCCGGTGTGTAAAACAGAAGTGAGAATTGAACTATCTATTAAGAGATGAAAGATTTAAAGATGATCCGGATAAAATTGATGCTATTACTTTTTCTTGCATGCCCCATGCTTTTAGCCACTCAATCTTTTGGTTTAAGTTCAGGGCTAGATTTATCTGAAGAAGTTAATTTTAGTACTCAAGCAGTTCCAAATAAAGTGTCAGCCGATACGCTGAGGGAAACGGGAACGCCATTGAAGAGTGGTGACACTTTAGTGACCGGGCAACTTGAATATGCTATTGTGCATTTTAAAAACGAGTCGATAGCTTTTATCCATCCCGGATCAAGGCTATTGATTTCAGGTGAGGAAGGGAGGGATATGGAAGTGAGTATAAGGATAGATCTGCTTCATGGAGGGCTGTTTTTAAAACTAAATGGAAACAATCAATCAGCATTTGAAATCACGACAGGTTCCAGTGCAGTAAATACAGAGAATGCTTTATTCGGGGTGTTTGCATCCGGATTTTTCTGGGTAGATGACGGTGAGATAGAGATTATGGCCCTTAACAGCGGGCAGATGGTGCAGTTAAGGGCAGGCATGTTTGCACAAACTGATGAGGAAGGTTTGGATATCATAACAGGCCAGCTCACCGAAACAGCTTTGAACCAGCTCACCGTGAATTATCATGAAGTGATCAGAGAGCATACGCTGCAGAATTGGGTTCTGCAGTTCAGAGAGGTGAACGGCCGGGCTATTGATTGATACAAGCAGATGCAGATAGTTCAATGGCATAGGGTATTACTCCCAATCCCCACTTTCTAATTCAAAGATGTCCTCGACCTTACAATCGAATACAGCTGCCATTTTTAAAGCTAAACTAAGAGATGGTACATATTTGCCAGTTTCAATTGCATGAATAGTTTGGCGGCTTACTCCTATTTTATTGGCTAAATCTGTTTGGGTAAAATCTTTTATGGCTCGCTTAACCTTTATGCTATTCTTCATGCTAGCCCCGCTCTGTTTACTTTTTGCTTGACCCATTCAAAACGGATGATGAAGATTATGAGAATTGTAACCATATTTGCAGCCAAGGCGTAAAGAAATGATAACTCGTGTAAGAACAGTATAGACAGAATCAGTACGGCATAATTTATATAAACGGCCCAAACCAAGGATTCGAGGCGGAGAACTTTAATATACTCGTCTTCCAGTTGTTCCTTAGAAAAGCAAACCAAGATGCCTCCCATTATTAGCATTATCAAACTTAGATCAAGGGAAATATTCTTTTCTATAAAGGAAAAATAGACGGTTTGCTGCAATATCGCTTCGTACGCCACTGCAAATACTTTTACATTAAGAAAATTCGGCTCAATGTCGATGAAATACATTGTGATAACAAGAATTAATGATGGTATAAACAAAATCCAGCCATATAGCTTGCATTTATTTGGAAACAGATAAACGTTCATAATTCATTTAGCTTGGTGATTGGTTGAAATACACAAAAATGTAAACTAAGCTTGTAATAAAGTCAAGTATACTTTACATAATTTACTTCAAGCTTTACATTCAATCTCATGACTTGGCTATTACCACACTGTATAATAAACTTCCTGATCCTGTTCCGGTAAGCAATGTGTTCTTTCTTAAATAGAAGTATTTAAGTAATATAGGGTACACTTTTAAGACAACCTTTTTGCACTTACAACATCTGGGGCTTACTGAAAACGGACGGGCCGGTTTTGGCAATTTCTTAAATGGCCGTATCATGCAAGCTACAGTCGCTTATCATCCCATAAACTAATCGCTCTATAAAAGGATATTGAAGAATATCGGACCCAGCATATTAACCCTATTGGTGACAGGCGGTATCTTATTGATTTTTACCCTTTCTCCTGTAGTTCAATCAATTGATCTGGATATGCGGGATCTGTTGTTTCAGATCAGAGGTGAAGTGGATCTGTCTCATAGTGATATTGTTATTGTAGAAATGAGCCAGCAGGCCGATGCAGAAATACCCTATAAATTTCCCTGGCCCTCGTATGTATATGCTAAGCTTGTAGAAAACCTGAACAGAGCCGGCGCAAGGGCAATTGCGTTTGATGTGATGTTTGACCAGCCTGATTTGTATGATGCAAGAAATGACTCCATCTTTGCAGAGGCTGTTCGGGAGGCGCAGAATGTAGTTTTTATTGGTGGCTTTCGCCGGCAAGCCGACCGAAGGGCCGGTGACTACCTGGTTGAAAATATCTCTCCTGTTTTTCCAAGAAATGACCTGCTTGATGCTACACCTTGGAATATTGGCTTCGTAGATATGCGTCGAGATCTCGATGGTGCAATTCGATCCTATCCGCTTCAATTAAACTTCCAGGGACAGCCCTATTTTTCACTTGCCTTGCAGATGATGCCATTGGTTTTGGGTGAAGATGTCTCGTACGTAAATGAACGAGCCCACTACAAAGTTGCCGACAGGCGTTTGCCAAAAACAAATCAGGGCAGAATGCTGATCAACTATTACGGTGGCTACCGTTCATTCGAATATATAAGCCTTGAGCGGGTGGTGGATGATAAAGACTTTCAGACCACAACTGAGAGATTGGCATTTGAAGTGAATGAGTTTGATGATCCGGATTATGGGCTTTTATATCAGGACGTGCTTCGCGATAAGATCGTTTTGATAGGAGCAACCATGCCCGAGCTGCAGGATTTCCATCAGGTTCCTTTTCCAAACAGTTCCGGCGACAAGATTATGGCGGGGGTTGAAATTCATGCTCATGCCATTCAGACCTTGATTGATGAGTCGTTTCTGAAAGAGCTCCCGCCGCTGCAAAATCTGTTTATCGCCTTTCTTGTATTGGTTGTCGGTTATCTTATTACACTGCGATATGTTGGATGGGGAGGGCTAACGGCAGCAATTATATTCGGTCTTGGCTGGGGATTGATAGCGCTGTTCATTTTCATTCAATTCAACTTATTCTTGCCAATCCTTCCCGTTTTCCTGGCTGTATTACTGGGTTACACTGGGTCAACCTTGCAAAATGTGATTTCAGAAGTGCGTGAAAAGATGAAGATCAAATCTATGTTTTCGTCGTACGTTTCACCCGAATTGGTTGAGAAAATGGTGTCTGACGATATTTCCTATAAACTGGGGGGAAGCATCGAAGATCTGACGGTTCTTTTTACGGATATTGAAGATTTTACAGCCATTGCCGAATCATTTGAACCCCATGAGCTTGTTGGGATCATGAACGACTATCTGGGAGAAATGTCAGCTATTATTAATGATAATCATGGTACGCTTGATAAGTTTATTGGGGATGCAGTGATGGCATTTTACGGAGCTCCAATTCCATCCGAAAAGCACTCTTCAGATGCCTGCCGAACAGTTTTAACTGCAGGATTTAACTGGGCGGGAGCTACTAAAGACGGAAAAAAAATTAACATAAAAACACGATATGGATTAAATACCGGCAGCATGCTTGTAGGTAATATGGGATCGGAAAAGAGATTTAATTACACCGTGATGGGCGATCAGGTGAACGTAGGTGCCCGGTGTGAAACCGCTTGTAAACTTTTTGGCGTTTATGCGGTGATTTCTGAATCCACAAAAACAGAGGCTGAAAAGAGTGGTGAATTTCTATTCAGGAAATTGGGCAGGGTTCGGGTTAAAGGACGGCAGAAACCAATCTTGCTGTACCAGTTGGTGAGTTTTAAAAAAGATGCACCGAAAATGACTATCGAACTTATAGATTCATTTGAAAAAGCACTCGAGCTCTATTATTTGAGGGAGTTCGAAGAAGCTATAACACAATTTGAACATGTGCGTGAGTTTGAGTCGGAACAGTTGTACTCAAATGAGCTGACTAATCCCTCTTCTGTCTACATCAAAAGGTGCAGGGAGTTGATTTCAGAGCAACCCGATGAAAAGTGGCAGGGTGTTATTGAAGGGTAAATTAATACATGATTTTCATTTAGTTTTAATTGAAAAGGCCTTATCTTAACTATTCGGGGCAAGTTCCATACAGCCAGCTCCCTATGAACTCCGTCAGGGTCGGAAGGCAGCAGCGGTAGTAGGTCGTAGCGGCGTGATATGGGTCGCTTGCCCTATTTTTTTCTCTTCTCAATATCATCCGAAATGTGCTCTGCGTGTATCCGGGTGTTCTCAATAAAGAGCCGGCTGGTATCCATACCACCGCAAACCACTCCGGCCACATAAAGTCCTTTTCGGTTGGTCTCAAGCGTCTTTTCATTATAGACGGGCATTTTCACTTCATCTTCCGTAAGCTCTATTCCAAGTTTTTCCATCAGGCCAAAGTGGGGTCGATAGCCGGTCATCGCCAGAACAAAATCGTTTTTTATAGTTTTTTTACCCTGCGGGGTTTGAATGTCCACTTCATCCTTGCGGATCTCCACAACTTCAGAATTGAAATAGCCGGTAATTGAGCCCTCCTTAATACGGTTCTCAATATCAGGTTTTACCCAATATTTAATGGAGGGTTTTAGCGTATCGTATTTTACCAATATGGATACATTGGCCCTGCAGCGCCAGGTTTCAAGTGCAACATCGGCGGCAGAATTACCACCTCCCACAACCAATACGTTTTGCCAGGCGTAGCGGTGAGGTTCGTCGTAGTAGTGAAGTACTTTGGGAAGGTGTTCGCCGGGTACATTCATAGGATTTGCCTGCCCGTAGAAGCCGGTGGCAAGTACTACTTTCTTCCCTTTATAAGATGCTTTCTCTGTTATTACTTCGAAATCTCCGTCATTCCCATTTACCGATTTAACCTCTTCGTAGAGTTTTACATCCAGCTTGTAGTGTTCTGCAGCGCGGCGATAGTACTCCAGGGCCTCTTTTCGGGTAGGTTTGGGGCCATGGGAGATGAAAGGAATATTGCCGATCTCCAGTCTTTCCGAGGTGGAAAAAAAGGTCATATTTACGGGGTAGTTATAGATCGAATTCACCAGGCATCCACGCTCTATAATCAGGGATTTAATCCCTCTCTTTTTTAATTCAATTGCAGTTGCAAGACCGATAGGCCCCGATCCGATAATGATGACCATATATGCTTAAATAATAAATTTAAAATTGAGAGCAAAGATTTCAAAATGTAACGGAAATTTTCCCAAATAGTTGAACTGCCGGTTTTATCATGAAGTAGTGCAGTGGTCCGGTTTAGGTAACAAATACTGATACCAGGCGTTCACCTGAATATCTGTGCCGGATCAACTTTCACTTATGAAATCACCGACGGTTTTGTTCAGCCATCCCGGAGGGAGGCTCCAGAAACCTACATGACCGCCCTGATCCGTAAAGCATTCAACCAGATTAGGGTTCTTCCGAATCGCATCAACCGGGGCCCATTGAAAGGGACACATAGGGTCTTCTTTACTGTGAATAACCAGGGTTGAGGTTTGGATTTTATCCATGAACAACCCGCTGGAACATCGATGGTAGTAATCTTCAGCGCCATCAAAACCATAGATCTCAGCTGTCACCTGGTCATCAAATTCATATATGGTAGAGCCGTTAAAATCCGGCAAATCAGGGTAAATTTTTTTCTTTTCCCGCAGTTTTTGAGCCAGTGTTCTGAGGAATCGAATGGAATAGATCTTATTAAACCCTTTTTCAAGATTGATGGAGCCCCTTTTCAGGTCGAAGGGCGTAGAGATGGCAACGATGCTCCTTAAAGGATGATGGGTTTTATGCTCTTTCAGGTAATTGAGTAGTGCGCTGGCTCCAAGTGAAAAACCGGCGGCATGAATAGTACGGTTCGGAAATTCTCTATTTACCCAGCTAATGATGGTTTGAAGATCTTCGATTTCACCGGAATGATAGAACTTTTTTGTTCGATTCAGGGTGCCGCTGCAGCTTCTGAAATTGGGAGCTACAACTGTAAAACCTCTCTGATGGAGATGATTGGCAAGCTGGGTTACGTAGTATCGATTGGAGTGCCCTTCAAGCCCGTGGAAAATGATTACCACCGGCTTTTGATTCTCCCCTTCAGTGTAGTCGATATCCAGAAAATCATTATCAGGCGTGTCGATTTGAACACGTTTATACTGGACGTGCGGAGAGTGAAAAAGAAGCGAGCAGAGAACCGTGTGAGCATGTCCGTTAAAACACCACGGAGCCGATGAAAAGGAGTCTGTAAGGCGGTTCATAAACCAGGTTTCAAAATGTGTTTTTACTTAATGGATTTCAGACGGCCAAATTCGAAAAAGATTTTGATTGTCACAATCAGTATCATTTTTAAGATTTTAAAGATAATAAAAACGAATTTGGAATGAACGACTCTTATGTGAAAAGGCCGGTTAAACGTATTACTGCAATCGACTTGGGGACAAATTCATTTCATGCGGTAATAGTGGATATTTTTCCGGACGGCAGCTTTTATACCGTCGACAAGCTGAAAGAGATGGTACTACTTGCTGAAAAAGGTGTGGGGGAAGGGCTCTCAGAAGCGGCGATAACACGTGGCCTTGAAGCGCTTAAAAAAATCAAAACTCTCTCAGACCATCAGGATTCAAATCTGGTACTGGCCTATGCCACGAGTGCTATCCGTGAGGCTGAAAATGGCGGTATTTTTATTCAAAGGGCTATTGATGAGGTTGGTGTCAAAATTTATGCCATTCCCGGAAGGCTGGAAGCAGAGCTGATTGGATTAGCGGTTCAGCATGGTGTTCAGATGCCTGAAGATCCTGCATTAATCATGGATATCGGAGGGGGAAGTGTAGAGTACATTCTGGCTGACAAGAAAAAGTTCTATTTCCTTACCAGCAAAAAAATAGGTGTGGCAAGGATGACCGCCTCCTTTATTGATCACGATCCCATCACCGGTGAGGAGATCAAAACACTGCGCAATTATTTTCATGAAAATCTGATAGATGTAGCCCAGGCGTTTGCCATTCACAGGGCCAAAATCATGATCGGTTCTTCAGGAACAATGGAAAATATTGCACTGATGATTGCTTACCGGAATAAGAAATCACCCAGTCTTTCAGTTAATGAGCTGGAGTTTACTTCCAAAGAGTTCTATGCTTTTTATGATGAAGTGATAGGGATGGATCGTAAGCAGCGCGCTAAACTAAAAGGAATAGATGAAAAACGGATAGAGCTGCTGCCGGCCGGATTAGTGCTGGTTCACTACATTCTCAAAACTTTTGGTATCAATGATGTGAAAATTTCATCACAGGCGCTCAGAGAGGGTATTATACTCAGGTACATTAAAAAAGAGATGGATGAAATACAGAACCTGGAAGTGGTGGGAGATCCGCGACGCCGCAGCGTGCTTGAGCTGGTTCAAAAATGCGACTGGCATGAAGATCACTCCAGGCATGTGGCTAAGCTGAGCCTGAAGCTATTTGATGCGCTAAAAAACGAATTAAACTTGAGTGAACCGGACCGTGAGCTGCTTGAATACGCTGCGCTGATGCACGATATTGGCTACCACATTTCTCATCGAAAGCATCATAAACATGCGCTATACATCATACGGAATGCAGATCTGCTGGGGTTCAAAGAGATTGAAATTGATATAATGGCAAATGTAGCCCGTTATCACAGAAGGTCCACGCCAAAAGCCAGGCACCCCTTTTATAATCAACTGTCTAAAACCAGCAAACAACGGGTGAAAATACTCTCCGCAATTTTACGGGTTGCTGATGGACTGGACAGGAGCCACTATCAAAATGTGAGAACACTGAATGTGGAAATAACAGGCAATCAGACGATTATAAAAATTGGTACAGAGGCGGATCCTCAACTCGAGATATGGGGAGCAACACGAAAAAAGAGTCTGTTTGAAGAGGTTACGGGAAGAGAGCTTTTGATTGAATGGGAAGCAGGGGCTTTAGGAGTTCAAAATCACTAAATAGTTACCGGCCTATACAGGTGCAGCTTCTTATCAGTTGAATATCCCTTAGACTACTTGAGTTTCGGAAATGAGGCAGAAATTTTACTCGTCCAATTTAAAGAGAGTTATTCGAATTTAATCAGGGAAATCGCTCAAAAACTTAAATTATTTGTGCGAAAACCCGATAATCGCACGTAAATACTTTAATCATCCGGGTAAAAGAGGCGATTACACTTAATTATTTAGATTGGGTAGGTTTATATTGTTACTCCTTTCCTGCAAAGCGATTTACTTTCTATGTATCGTCCTAATCAGCCCTAAAAATTGAAACCTTCCGTATCTTATATGCGTTGTATAAACAACAAATTTAAAGGCCGGCTAAATTGAAAAATAACTTACCTGCTTAAAAACCCGGCATAAGATCAATAAATCAGGATAAAAAACACATAAACAGTAAAAGTTAAGACGATGAAGTACCTATTACCTACAATTCTAACAATAATTCTGGCATTTGCATTACTAATTACTGATGTAAGAGCCGAGTCTACTGATGTTGTTGTGACTGACAATATTATTGAAGCTATTCACAACATCGATATCGTTAGCCTGAACGTTCTTTTGGCTGAAGGCGCAGCGATTGATACAGCTGACGGAAACGGAAATACACCGCTGATGCTGGCATCAAAAATTGGGAATCCAAGAATGATTAAAATTATTCTTGCTCACAATCCTGAAGTAAACATTCAGAACAATGATGGCTACACCGCGCTGATGGTAGCATCTGAGAATGGCCAATATTATGTTGCGGCACAGTTAATCCGTGTTGGTGCAGATATTTCAGCTAAAAACAAGCAAGGCTTGACAGCTGCAGAGATCGCGCTGCGTTTCGGACAGCCACAGATCAATAACCTGATCAACGGCAAAAAAGAAGTGCCTTTTACAAGGTAATTTACATACGACCTCAAAATAAAACCCCATTCTGTTAATTCAGGATGGGGTTTTTTTATTGCCAATGAAGAGGCTGCTGCATAATCGTTATGCTGATCGGTTATGAATCTTTCCATCTTTATCTGATTTTAAATAGATTAATCTGAACTGTCACCGATTAAGATTGTAACTGCGAATCTGTTTTAAATCAGCTGCGGCTATCACCCCATGATTAGAATCCTCCTCTCAGTCCTTTTTCTGTTCATCCAGCTAAATTATTTTGCTATGGAATCTACTGCCCAAGACTCTTCTTTAATTAATTCCCTGAATTCAACGTTTAACAATTTTGAACAAAAACTAAAAGAGCACCAGGTAGTAGGGGGAGCCCTATTATTTCTTAGAGATGGTGAGATTGCAGCAAATCACTACTATGGTTATGCAGAATTGAGTGAGCGGCGAGTTGTGGATGAAAATACGATTTTCCACTGGGCATCTATTACCAAAACGTTAACGGCAATAGGGATCATGCAGCTTCGCGATCGCGGTCTCCTGTCGCTCGATGCTTCTCTTACAGATTACCTTCCTGAACTGAGAGAGATTCACAATCCATATGGAGATATGGATGAGATTACCGTTCGCATGGCCCTGAACCATTCAACGGGATTGAGAAATTCAACCTGGCCATGGGGCGGTAATGAAGATTGGCATCCGTTTGAGCCGAAGCGGTGGGAACAGCTGGTGGCCATGTTCCCCTATACACAAATTGAGTTTGAGCCGGGAAGCCGTCACAGTTACTCCAATCCGGCTATCATATTTTTAGGTCAAATCATAGAACAGCTATCAAATGACCCCTGGGAAGTTTATGTAGATAAGCACATCCTGAGGCCACTTGGCATGAATAAGAGCTATTTCAATCATACACCTGCCCACCTTTTGCCATATCGCTCAAACAGTTATGTATTGAAAGAGGGAAAGCCTGAACCGCGCGGGCTGGATTTTCACACCGGTATCACAACTTCCAACGGCGGGCTGAACGCGCCACTGACCGACATGGTAAAGTATCTGAACTTTCTGCTGGGCAGATCCCAAACGGGGGTTGAAATTTTGAAAAGATCTTCACTTGAAGAGCTCTGGAATGAAGAACTTCCCATCACAGAAGAGGGTGGGGTTCGTTCATCAGCAGCCCTCTCTTTTTTTCTTGAAGAGTTTGACGGAATGAGAGTAATTGGCCATACTGGTACGCAATGGTCATACTACTCATGGTTTTATATTCATCCCGAAACGGGTTCCGCAGCGATCTCAATTACCAATACAGACGGAGATAAAAATATGCATCAATTCAGGCGGGAAGTTACTCGCGAAGTATTTAGAGATTTTTTCACCCAGTTTAAATAGAATTAATTTCGCTGAAAGTACACCCTCTATTTGCCTGCCCCAGTATTAGAAAGCTGTAACAGTTCCCTTTTCTCACGGTCTTCTATAGAGAAAGTAAATTCAACCTACT
>REDT01000260.1 GCA_007693295.1 Balneolaceae bacterium | reverse complement strand
CCTTGCACCTTGAAAAGAATCAGAGGTTTTTTCACGGGACATAACATATCATCGGAAATCAGTTCATGGTCATGGGTATAGGTTGTGTGTGATTCAAATTCCGTCCCCCCTGGGGACGATTGATCGGTAACTCAAGACAGCTAACCGCCCTTGCTACGTTCCGTCAGGAACGGTTGATGGCTTAAAGAAAAGACCACCTGAAATTGGCTTCATCAACCATCAACTTCTTCACAGATCCGGGCACCTTCAATTCACCAGGCGTTCCTACTGAGGGAACGCAGATCTGGATAGTTCGCAGCGCTGCAGTTACCGATCAGATGTCCCCACGGGACATAGCCAAATAATCGAGAGAGAAATCCCTAGCCCTGCCTGGCTATCTATTTTGAGATAGGGTGAACAATTCTATACCGATGGGTCGGGACTGCGCTCCGAGCGCAGCGATTCCCACGAAAGTGAAAAGCACGCAGCGGTTCTATGCCGAAGGCACATTCCATTCGAGGCAGTTCGACATTCTATCCCCTAAAAACGACGCTGACAGAAGCCCGAAAAGCGCGGGAATGCTGTCAGGTCTATGGTTCCACAGTTCGACAGTTTTACGATTCTACGCCGAAGGCATCCCTACGGGACGGTTCTACATTCCACCCACCCACGGGCCTATTCGTATCGAAGGCTTTCTATCGGATCGAGCTGGGCTGCTTTATAGGCAGGATAGACGCCAAATACAACGCCAACAATCATCATTCCAACTACACCGCTTAATGCCGATCCCCATGGAATAACCACGCTTGACTCCAGCCAAAGCGCGGCCGCATTACCGAGACCCGCCCCTGCAAGGATTCCAATCACCCCTCCTATCTGACAAATAGCGATCGACTCCATCAGAAATTGAGACGTAATAGCTTTTTTCGTGGCCCCTACCGCTTTTCTGACACCAATTTCACGGGTTCTTTCACTTACGGATACGAGCATGATATTCATTACACCGATACCTGCCCCCAGCAGAACAATGCCGCCGATTACAAAACCAATTGTGTAGAGTATGCCTGTAAAACTCTCCATAGAGCTGCTCAATGACTCATTTGTGGCAATCTCAAAATCATTTGGAGCGCCGGGATCCACTTTACGTATAGCCCTCAAAACTCCTGTAATTTCATCAATTGTTGCGGCGATATTATCAACGGAGCCGGCCCTGACCTGGATCCCGATATTTTGATTTCTGCCATATATCCCAGCCAGGTTACTGTAGGGAATCACCACAAACCGATCGAGCGTATTTCCAAAAACATTCCCTTTGGCTTCTGTTACACCAATAACGGTGTAGGGCCGCCCCTCAACCCGGATCGTTTTTCCTATAGCCTCTTCCATTTCAAACAGAGCCGATTCCACATCAGCTCCAATAATAGCCACAGACCTGGCATAATCGATATCCTCCGGCAGAAAATTCCGCCCCTCTTCAATATTGTAAGCATTATTAGAGAGATAGAACTCATTTCCACCCCGTATGCTGATGTTCGGTTCGGTTTCCGTTTCACCATAAGTAACACGCGTGGTTCTGTACGACCTGTTTGGCCCCACAGCGGTAGCCGCTTCACTCAAATCGCTGAGCCTCTCCATCTGTGCTATTGTAATGTCTT
The DNA here is from genome assembly GCA_007693295.1 of Balneolaceae bacterium. Lineage (GTDB taxonomy): Bacteria > Bacteroidota > Rhodothermia > Balneolales > Balneolaceae > Rhodohalobacter. The sequence goes on along the minus strand of REDT01000260.1, from coordinate 9,322 downwards.
GTCTGTTGCGATATACATCCCAGTTTGTTGGCCCCATCTGCATGGATGGAAACTTCGATACTGTGATTACATCACCGCCCATAAGGCTTAGTGTATCCCTGAAGTAGTTGTCTAATACCAACACCGCCGTATTGGCGCTGATAATTGCAAACACTCCAACCGAAATGGCCAATAGCGTTAAAGAAGAGCGCAGTTTGTTCGACCTGAGCGAGTCGATTGCCTGCCTAAAAACCTCTAAAATATTCATGGTTAATCGTATCTTAAGGATTCAATTGGGTCTGACTTGGCAGCTTTATTTGAGGGCAGAAATCCAAAGAGCAAACCGATAAATGTACAGAGCAGAATTGCATATAGAACCGTTGTCCAGTCCATATAGGCGATAAAGATCTGGTTAATCAGGTGAGTGACACCGATAGATAAAATCACACCAATAATTCCGCCAACAATACAGATTACTATCGACTCCATTAGAAACTGGAGCAATATCTCCCACGATTTCGCACCCACCGCTTTACGGATACCTATCTCTTTGGTTCGCTCCTTTACGGAGACAAACATGATGTTCATTACACCAATGCCCCCTACAAACAGGGCCAGACCTGTTAAAAATATTCCGATTCCGTAAATAGCCATTTTCATGGTTTGAAATTCCTGTTCAAACAGAGCGGCCTGATTAATGGCGAAGTCATCACTGTCCATCGGATCAAGACCTCGTATTTGCCTCATGGCTCCGATCACTTCATATTCACCATCAGCTAACATCGCTTCATCCGGAAACTGCACGGCCAGCTGCATTCCCCAGCGAAGATCATAGATTGTGCCAAATGCCGATATGGGCATCACAATGCGATTATCTGCATCTTCAAGCCCTAAAAAGTTCCCCTGCCGTTCCAGGGTGCCAACTACCGTGAAGCGCTGCCCCTGAATGCGAACCTGTTTGCCTATGGGATCTTCGTTGGGAAAAAGCGCATCGGTTATACTTCCGCCAATCACTACAACACGGGCGGCTCTCTGCTCATCCGCCTCATTAAATGCCCTTCCGTCCTCAATATTTAAGCCTGCCGTGTGAAAGTAGGTAGAGGTTGCGCCGTTCAGTCCCACCCTTTCAACGGTGCGATCCTGATATCTGATTGTTGTATTCCTGTTTGCTGATGCGGCCACATAGGATGCATTTGGAACCAGCCTGCGCAGGTCTTCAACATAGGAGAGCTGCATCTCTCTTCGATTTCGATATTCCCACCATTTGTACTCCCCTCCAAAACCCCATGGCCATTTCTCCACAAAAACGACATTACGGCCCAGCATATCCATGCTCTCATCAAACGCCCTGTCTACGCCATCGGTAATGGTATTCATGGCTGTAACCGATACAATACCGATTACTATACAGGTTGTGGTGAGAGTGGCTCTCATTTTATTTGCCCACAGGGCAGAAAAGGCAATTTTGGTTCCCTCCGTTAAACTTATAAAAAACCTGTTCATAAGTACACCAAGTAAATAATTTTCAATGTTAGGTCCGCTGTTCGCAACCGCAATCTTTCAAGCCTTACGTAAGGAAACACAAAACGTTTCACTATATTTTAAAAAAAGATGAACCAGAAACAGATTTATATGAAAGCTGACATACTAGCATTTGGCGCCCATCCCGACGACACGGAACTTGGATGCTCCGGAACTTTGGCAACGCTTGTTAAACAGGGTCAAAAGGTAGTGGTTGCCGATTTGACACAAGGCGAGATGGGCTCACGAGGCACGCCCAAAATACGACTTCAGGAAGCTCGGGATGCAGCTGTGATTTTGGGCCTCTCCGATCGGGTAAATCTCAGGCTGCCCGATACGGAATTGAGAAATAACAGAGAGTTGCAACTTCCTATCATTGAGTGCGTGAGACGATTCAAACCGCATATTTGCATTCTGCCCGCACCGGCCGACCGGCACCCCGACCACGGCAATGCCGCCGCACTGTTAATAGATGCCATTTTCTATAGCGGACTGAAGAAGATTGAGACCAAAGGGCCTGACGGTAAACCACAGGAACCGCATCGCCCGGCACACATTCTGCACTACATGCAGGATCAGCCCTTTGAACCCGATTTTATCTTTGATATCTCATCTGCCATAGAGTTAAAAGAGAAAGCTGTAAAAGCATTTTCAACCCAGTTTAATGTAACCGATCCGGGGGATGAGCCGGAGACGTATGTATCTGATCCCTCATTCTTTGAAGCGCTCTGGGCCCGGGCAAAACATTTTGGCCACCTCGGAGGGTTTGAATACGGAGAGGGGTTTCTCTATGCCAAGAAGCCTATTCCCATCACTTCTCTGGAGTTCCTGATGGATACTTCGCCTAAGCGGTAGTATCACAGGTCTTCATCTATTTTGCAATCTGTCATATGTGTAAAGACCTGCCCCGTCGGGATTCCTTCGGAAACAGCATTCCCGGTGCTTTTCCGGCTTCTGCCCCATAGGGATTCCTACGGAATCAGCGTCGATTTGTGCCCGCCAATACAGTGACAACGCATTCATTTCGCACCGGCGTTGCTAGGGGCGTTGTACGCCACGGCGTTTGATACGCCGGTCTTCTCATTATAATACACGATTGTCATCTCGACCAAGTGATCCGCCGGCTGGCGGGGAACGCGTGGAGAGATCTCCCTGCGATGGGAACTACCTTAAACAACACTCTAAAGGGTTCTCTCCGATAACAAGGAGATGTCTCGATTCCAGCCCGAAAAGCACGGGCTTTCACTCGACAAGACAGGGGCCTTGGTAGGGTAAGCGGCGGGCATCCGGTTACGGAGTAGTGCGACGCTCCTGCTGCCCGCCAATTTGCAATTTTTAAAAATGTGTCCACACGATAGGACACCATCGGGACGGGTTTCTGTCAGCGTCTGTAACTTTGGAAAAAGGTGAACACAGGACGATTTTTTCCCAAAACCCAACGCTGTCAGATCCGTCAGCAGTCGGACACGGTCCGGTAGGTGTACTGCTTAAGCTGCACCTTCGGCTGACAGGTTTGCAAGAAACCCGCAAAGTTTCCTCCCTGTAATTGTCACATTCTTCTAAATTGGGAGTAATTTAAAAGAAAAACTTTGCGGGTTTATCGTCGACATACCACTACAAACCCAGCATCAACTTAACCTCATCGCTAACCGGTTCTAAAATTTCCTCTATGGGTCCGGCTAGGGTAATGATCAGGTTTTCAGGATCGAGGTACTTTTTGGCAGCCCGGTTTACATCTTCGAGAGTGAGCTGCCTCAGGGCATTCATCTGATCTTCGGAGCCGGCATAGTAGTTCAGGTATTGCGGCGACTGGTATGGATAGAGGCCAAAGAGTGCTTTATGCGCCATCCGCTCAACCGTTTTCTGAGGGGTTTCATATGAACCGGGAATCAGTCCGTCGATATAGGCTGTTCTGGCTGCCTCAAACTCTTCTTCTGTTAAACCCGTCTCGTGCATTTTACGGATCTCTTCCAGTGCCAGCACAACCCCGTCGACCAGGGTTCCGGGATTTCCGCCAAACCTCCATAGGTATGGATTTGGCGTGTCCAGGCCGGGTTCAACCTCACCAAACAGTGCAGATGTAATGCCGGTTTGAGTTCTTAACAGCTCCATCATTCTGGAGATAAATCCGCCCCCTGCGAGAATGTGATGCATTACTTCAAGGGCTGCATGATCTTCAGGCAGACCTTCGATTCCGACATGACCAAGCATCACGTGTCCCTGACGGGTATCGATATCTTTGGTTAAAACCCGAATACCTTCCGGACTTTGCACTTCAGGCAACTCCTTCGCTGTACTTCCCATCTCTAAACCCTCCGTCCTCAGCGTGGAGAAGTCTGAACTTTGTATCGCATTAGAGAAGTCACTCCTACCAACGGCCCCCGAAACCGCAAGCGTCATATTGCCTGCATGAAAATATTGATCATACCAGGCTTTCAGATCATCGACGGTGATGTTGTTTACAGATGCCGAAGTAGCCCTTCGCCCATACCGGTGGCTATCCCCATAGAGTTCATTTTCGAAGATCGAACGAACCTGCACTGCTGCATTTTCAGCCTCGCGATTCACCTGGGCCACGTATTGCGACTGTTGCCTTTCGAAAGCGGAATCAAAGTCCGGCCTGGCCAATAGTGTTCCAATCAGATGGATAACCTCTTCATACGATTCAACAGGTGCAATACTTTGCATGCGCAATCCATTCCGTGTGGTCTGAACCTGCAGGCTTGCACCCAATCGGTTAAGTTCACTATTCAGCTCACTGCTGCTTAACCCTTCAGCACCGGACCTGACCAGCCGTGCGGCGAGAGCCGAGATGCCCTCTTTGCCTTCCGGTTCAAACCGTTCAGGAGATTCAACAAAGAGAGTTAGCTGCACCATTTGAAGCAGCGGTTGTTCTGCAATATAGGCCCTGAAGTTATTTTCCAGAGTCAGTTCATGCTCTTCCGCTGATGGGAGTGTAAAATCGAGTGCTTCATATTCCAGTTTACTGTAGTGATCCACAGGCATGGGTTCGCTGAATCCGGCCGGACGCCTTTCGGCCATCCACGGAGGGGAGTACCAGGGTTGCTCGGCAATGGCTAAGGTTTCATTCTCTTCATTTTCATTCATAACCCTATTCTCTGATGCTGCAGTTACACCTGATTCAATGTTTTGACCTTCCGGTTCAGTGACCGTTTTTTTAAACATTGCAGAGGGTTGTTTTAAAACCGGATCCAAAAAGTACTCCCCTACCGGTCCACCAAATGCCCAGCTTCCCGGCCGCACCCGGTTAAGCAAGCTTGAATCGTGGCGCCCAAATTCATTTCTGTCCCCAACCTTCTCTGACGTGAATGATGCCATCCCCTCCGCCTGCTCACTCCGTTTTAAATGACCCACCGTTTGCATATATGATGAAAAATAGGTTTTTGAAATTCGGCTCAGATCATCAGGTGTAACAGCTGCCCAGAGTGCAGGAAGTTCGTTCAGGTACTCCCAGCCGTAAATCGATTCCATGCCGCCAATTACTACAGCACTCCTCCCAACCTCATCCAGGCTGCGGCTCATATTGAGCACGAGCCTGCTTCTCGCTGCCCTGATCTCATTCTCACTTACTTCCCCGTCAGCAATATTCTTCAGAACTGAATTGATACCCGTTTCAATTAGATCAAGCTGATCGTTAGAGCGTCCGTCTACGCGTATCTCAAAATGGGAGGGGTATTTTGAGGTCCAGGCAGAAGCTCCAACCCTTGTTGCAATTCCCTGTCTGTCGATCAGCTCATCTTCAAGAAAGCCACCGGTACCGCCGATCAACTCTGCAATGATATCAAAAACAGCCGCATCGGGATGCCCAACTGCCGGCATGGGTACGTTTATGGCAACTGCCGGGCCGGAAGCAGCTTCAACCAGAAGCCTCTTCTGGCCAACAGGTTCCGGCTCTACGGTTCTGAGTCTCGGTGAGGGCCTGCCCTTCTGCCAGCTTCCCCAGTATTTCTCGGCAATTTCAAAAACTTCTTCCGCATCCACTTCACCCACTACCACAATTATGGCATTTTGAGGGATAAAATATTTATAGAAGATCTCCCAGTGGTCTTCACGGGTTGCGCGGGTAAGATCGCTGAACCAGTGGGCCCAGCCGTAGGGATGCGCATCGTACGTGATAGATCGCATCACACGGGAGAATTTACCGTCAGGCCGGTTATCATACCTGCGGATCTGATCCACCACAACCTCCTTTTCGGGTTCAAAATGACGGAAAACCGGGTGTTCAATCCGGCTTCGCTCTGTCCACATAAACAGCTCCAGTTTATTGGCGGGCAGATCGATATCAAACTTCATCCAGTCGCGTCCGGTTGAAGCCGTAGAGTTTGTGCCGCCGGCTGATTGTACCGCCCAGTCGTACCACGTGGTATGCGCCAGGCTGTTCTGATACTGCGTTGCAGCCAGCAACTCCTGTTCGAGCGAGTCGAGCCGTGCTGTAGTGCACTCCGCTTCAAGCTCTTCAAATACATCCCTTTGGATAAAACAGTCCCTGTTTCTGTTCTTTTCGTCCGTAATCTCTTTTTCCAGGATCTCTACCTTACGTGCAACCTCCCTCTCTTTTTCCCAGCTTTCGGTTCCGGCCAGGTCAGATCCTTTAAAAAGGTGATGTTCAAGCATGTGGGTTAATCCTACAGTGCCTGGCCGTTCGGCTGCAATATCCACCTTATAGAACATTCTTGTGCCTATTCGGCTGGCTGATGGCCTTTCCCAAACCAGTATTTTCAGGCCGTTGTCGAGTGTTTTTTCTTTGATATCTATCTTAAGCTCCTGAGCATCAACAGCGCAAAATGGAAATACCGTCAGAATGAGAATGAAAGGGATAAGTATTAATCTCATGAATTTTATATGGTTTATTGAAATTTATTTTAGACCTGAGTTCGATTAAAAATATGTCGATTGAGGTACTGAAAGTCCCCTCCTTTCCCACGTAGTGATCCCTTCGGGGCAAGGGGTGGTTTGAAAAGGCTATAAATCAATTTATTAATCTATAGCTTTAAAATAATGCAGTGAACCACCCCCGACCCCTCCTTAGGAAGGAGGGGAGCTTCTTTTTCGAAATTTTAGAATCGAACTCAGATTTAAGATTTTATTGGAATCCATGTGGTATTTACGGTTCCTTACAGCTATTGGCAAGATTTTTATGAATTCAAATTGAAAATATAAATATTCCCTGCAATTTTACTCGATATGAGTGTTTTTATGTGGAACAGGTTTTATATCAATCAGGTACTTGATTTTTACCGTGATTTGCTCGGTTTCGAAGTAACGCAGTATTATGGAGGCAATGCCGTTTTTCTCTCGGCCGGAGGCTATCACCACCACATCGGGCTGTATACCTGGCAAACCAAAAAACGCTGATTTATACTTTAGAACTATTTCATATGTTATGATTGTGTGATGAATTCAATTTATAAGGGCCGGATCTTTACTTCATAAAATCACAATCCCTTTTCTATGTCGTACGAAACAAATTCTATACTGATTGTCGAAGATAACAAGGATCTGCTGAACCTTTTAAAGATCAACCTGTCTGACCAGGGCTATGAGATTTTTACTGCCAAGGATGGTATAGCTGCACTGGATATGTATCACAACCATCATCCTGATCTGATAATCCTCGACATCATGCTGCCAAAAATGGACGGTTTTGATGTATGCAAATCTATCCGAAAAGAGAATCAGGCTGTTCCGATTCTGATGCTCACCGCCAAAGCCGAAGAGGTTGACAAAGTGCTGGGGCTTGAGATTGGAGCTGACGATTACATGACGAAACCCTTTAGCATTCGTGAGCTTCTTGCCCGCGTCAAAGCAATCTTTCGCAGAATGCATGTCAATAACAATGGTGACGAAGATGAAAATAAAGTACTCGAATTTGATGAGCTGGTATTGGATACAGCAAAACGAAAGGTTACCCTCAACGGAAACACCATAGAACTGACCAGCAAGGAGTATGATCTTCTCCTGCTATTCTTTTCCAACCCCGGTAAAGCTTACAGCCGCGAAGAACTGCTGAATACAGTTTGGGGATACAGCTATGAAGGATACAGCCACACCGTTAATTCGCACATCAACAGGCTAAGAAGCAAGATCGAGGAGGATGCATCCGACCCGCACTATATCAGAACGGTTTGGGGCGTTGGATATCGATTTGCAGATTCTGAGGAGAAAAAAAACTATGCGTAGATTTTATTTTAAAATAGCAGCCACATTTTCAATCATCCTGATACTGTTTGGAATTGTGGTAGCTTTTGTAACCATGCAGGCTTCATCAAATGTTGTTCAGGAAGCTATTCAAACAACCAATAAGGATCTGGCTGCAATTTTGGCTGAAGATTTTCAGCCCATTCTGAGAGATTCATTTGATCAGCAACAAATTGAAGAGAAACTGACGGAACTGAGCGGTAAAAATCCCCAGTTCGATTTCTATCTTCTGGATCAAAATGGAGTTATTAAAAGTGTTATTCCTGCATCAAAAGAAAAAGTATCAGTGAGCAAAAGCGTGGTTGATACCCGCCCACTCGATGACTTCATCAATGGTAAACCGTTGCCTATTCTTTCCACTGATCCGCTCAATCCTGATAAAAAGAAACCCTTTAGCGTCGCTACTGTCAGCATTATGGGTTCTCACGGCTGCTATCTCTATGTAGTACTCGAGGGAGATCAATTCAGCCGGGCAACGGCAATGATTTCTGATAGTTACATAACCCGAAGCGCATTAATTTTTATTGGAATGGTCCTTTTTATTGGACTTGCCATTGGGCTTTTCCTCTTTTCCAATCTATCCAAAAGGCTGGAGAAGATTAAAAACACAGTTACCAAATTTGAACGCGGACAGCTGTCTGAAAGAATTGAAGTAGAAGGAAATGATGAACTTGCCGAACTCTCAACAGGTTTTAACCGGATGGCTGATACGATGGTTGATAATTTGAAAGAGATCCAAAAGTCAGACAAGATGCGTCGGGAGCTTATTGCCAACGTATCTCATGATCTGCGCAGTCCGCTGGCATCTATTCAGGGTTATCTCGAAACCATTGAAATGAAGGGGGATTCCATCACCAAAGAGGATCTGCACAGCTATTTTAAAACTGTGCTTGGAAACACCCAGAAACTGAACCGTTTGATTGACGACCTATTTGAGCTCACAAAACTCGACACTGAGCATATCAGGCCAAACCTCGAAAATGTATCGATGGCGGAGCTGGTTCAGGATCTTGTTCAGCAGTTTAAACCGATTGCAGATAAAAAGGGAGTAGCGCTGGAGGCACAATTCCCTGAAAATCCCAATGCCCTTATTGAGGCCGACATCAGTATGCTGAGCCGTGCCATCACCAATCTTATCGACAACGCTATTTCCCATACTCCGTCCGGTGGCAAGGTATTTGTTTCTTCGGTGCAAAACGGCGAGGACATCGTGCTTGAAATTGCTGATACCGGATCAGGGATACCGGAGGAAGACCTGCCTCACATCTTCGATAGGTTCTACCAGGTGGATAAAAGCCGAACCAACAATAACGGTGCCGGCCTGGGATTAGCCATTGCCCAAAAAATATTCAATCTGCACGGTGCTGAAGTGTCTGTTACCAGCAGAACCAATGCGGGAACTACTTTCAGAGTGAACCTGCCTATTTGTTCGAATTAAAAAGGGCTTTAAATCCCGGAGTCAACCCATGGGTTGGGATATGCCGTGATGATCCCGGCCCAGTGTCGTGCCTGAAGGCACTTGCGCAGTGGAGGGGAGATCCATCCACTGACTCCCCGGGTTGAGAACCCGTGGTTACGATGTGCTCCGTGCCTCTGGCACTCT
>REDT01000160.1 GCA_007693295.1 Balneolaceae bacterium | reverse complement strand
CCTCCTTTCCCACGTAGTGATCCCTACGGGGCAAGGAGGGGCTCCGAGCGCAGCGCTCCTCATTTATCCCACGCAGCGGAGCGAAGTGATTCCCACGAAGTGATTTCCCCAAAGGGATGCCTACGGCAAGGGGTGGTTCAAACGGATCATGTTCATTTTTCAGAATGTTTTTACCAGAAAAACTCCGGTAAAACCACCCCCGGCCCCTCCTTGAGAAGGATGGGAGAATTACAGCTCTAAATATCATATCACTGACAAATTACACTTGACTAAACACTAGATCCTTTCAACAATACTATCGGTCAAGTCCTGGATGGCATCGAGGCTGCCCGCGTTGATGTTTTTGTAGATGGCTACCTCAGACAGGCCCAGTTCAGCTGCGATCTGTTTTACCTCTTTGCCTTCGCAGAGTTTTTGTAAAATCAGAAACCGGTTTTTATTCCATCCCCGCAGGTTGTTCGACAAAATCCGGAACATGCTGTTCAGGAGCTTATCGCTGCTGCTATCAGCTGTATGGATTGAGATCAGGCTCTTCTCTTTTTTCATCATCTCCATTCTCTCTCGGGCCCGGTGAAAGGCGGGGCCATCCATCTCAAATGAACGCTGCCTGTTTACGGGAGTCGTTATCTCACCCACGCCAATCGACCACCTTACCAGAACGGGGTGAAGTTGAGCCATAATGGTCCAAATATGCCTGAAGATGTGATCTCCCTCTTCATAGACGGCTTGAAATTCATCTCCCAGTATGATGGAATAGGACGAAAGAGGGCGGCCCGGCTCGCTGTTTAGTTTATCGAACAGTGTTAAAAGTGCCCGCTGGGCCTTTAACCGCAAATCGGGCTTCAGTTTTTTTGACTCTTCCAGATCACCGATAATGACAATGTGCGTTTTCATTTGTGTGATATAGGTTTAAATAGACTCTTTTAACCTTATTAGTTAAAATATATAGTATTTAACTGTAACAGTTAAATATAAATTGCAGAATATGTCCAAAATGGAGGAGGGGAGCTGTGCCTTTCTGCCAATATCAGTATCAAATAGACAAGTATTAACTATACAATAGACGATAATTAGTATACTATTATTGTACAATACACACCTCTATTGGAAAAGATTTGTTAAGGAGTGTGAAAACCTCTTATATTGGCAGGAGTTACTTGAAAATCAGCCTTTCAAAACAAGTACGAGCATATCTTTCCCGTCTCACTGACCATTCGATTTATTTCATGTTATGGTGCTCACTATATCATAATATTATTCTCACTTACTGCAGATGCTTCCAACTTTGATTTTTAAATCGTAGGACAGATTGATGAATCTAATTGATTATGTACTTTTGTCTTGATCCGCCGGTAGTCGGACAGGTGCAAAAGTACCATGCCAAAGGCATCCCAATGGGGAAAAATCAAGGCTGTGAATTCCCGAAACCGTTCGCTTCGGCTCCGCATCCCGACGCCTCGGGACAAGGTCACGCCTTATTGGTTTCCGGTCCTTAGGCGGAAGCATACCCTGCGTGACTTAGGATTCGTAAAGCACTGCTACACCTAACGAACCGGGAATTCAAGGCCGGGTAAGATTAGTGCAGTACTGGTTTTCCTAATAGATCTTTCTTCCAATCCCTCTGGACACCCAATGACTCATTAATGCATTCAAAACTCCTTAATTTTTAATTGCATTCAAGCCGCACTCGGCCGCATTATCTCATTGATCTGTATACACGTCCAATAAACTCTTCAAGGGCACTGCCATTCAGCCACCGGGTAACGATAACCAGGTCGTTCTCTTCATCCACAATGATATAGTTGCCTCCGAATCCTGCCGCATAGTAAACGTGATCGGGTACGCCGTCCCATTGTGTGTCTCCTTTCAGCGTCCACCACATGTAGCCGTAGGAGGGGTTGGGTGCCGAGGGTTCTTTGGCGCGGTCGATCCACTCGCCCGAGACAAGCTGTTCGCCGTTCCAGCTGCCCCGCCGTGCAAACAGAAGACCGAATCGTGCCTGGTCGGTTGTGTTGATAAAGAGTCCGCCGCCGTGATGACCGCCACCGCTCACCGACTGCATTTTTACACCGTCTACCATTGTCCACGAATCGTCGTAACCGAACCATCGCCATGTGGTGGAGGCACCGATCGGATCCATAATTTCACGTTTCAATACCTGCGGCAGGGGCTCACGCAGAACCTGCAGAAGGGAGTAGGCGAGAAGGTTCACCCGCACGTCGTTGTATTCGTAGTGGGTGCCCGGCTCCCGAAGTTCGCGCATCCGCCACTCATCTATACCTCCCTCCCGGGGTGGACGGTCGCCCCAGTCCTCTAGGCCGAACAGGGTCCCTGACCAGTCGGATGATTGATTGAGCAGATGGTTCCAGGTTACTTTTGAGTTGTGCTCCCCGTCGAATGTTCGATCCCATACGTAACGGTTAACGGTCTGATTGAGGTCTATGAGTTCGCGATCCCATGCGATACCGGCCACGGTAGAGAGGTAGCTCTTGGTAACGCTGAAGGTCATATCCACCCGGTTGATGTCACCCCAGCTGGCGGCGATGTATCCGTCTTTGATGACCATACCTGCCGGCCCGCCTCTGTGGCGTGTGGGCCCGGCCAGTTCGTGATAGGGTTCACGGCTGAATGCGCGCAGGATGGCAATGCGCAGATCCCGCTCCACGCTGTTTTCATTTTCAAGGGCAAATTCGACGGCCTGTTGAAGTGCGTCGGCGTTAAATCCCAGACGGGCAGGTGATCGTTCATCCCATTCTGTTCCTGCCGGAGGGTAGTAGGTTACCTGGGATGTAGCAGTTTCCAGAGTGAAGAGAGTTAGGATCAAATAAAGTGCGGATAAGGAAATGGAACGGAGTGAAATCATGGAGGCTGTAATTATTTTCTATCGGTTGATTTTAAAATAGGTTTTTTTGTGGAGTTTGGGAGGGAGAAGATTTGAGATGATCTGTGAATTGAAATTGGAAAGAGGTTTGAGAGTTTAGCAGGGATTGGTTCGGTCTATTCAGGATTTCGTTGGGAAACCTCCGATGGGGTTTGGTGATTTTTCGTGGATCGATGCGGAGGTTTGGTTGTGGCGTGCCGGATTACCCCGGGCGTGGCCATGAATGACCTGCCCGGGGCTTTGTTGTCTGACACTTTCAGTGTCGAGTTTTGAATCCGGATATGGGTAATGCGCATACTTTCCTATTTATGAATGTGAATCTTATTTGATGATTTAAGAGAGATAAAATCCATGAATTTGGCTAAGCCCAATAAATATCCACTCTATTCAGAGTTCGGTTGAGAAACCTCCGATAGGATTTGGTGATTTTTCATGAATGAATGCGGAGGTTTTTTAATTAGGACGCGTCGTTTTACCACGGGCCTGGCCATGAATGCGTTGTCACTGTATTGGCGGGCAGCAGGAGCGTTGGTCTACTCCGTAACCGTATGCCCGCCAATTGCCCCACCAAGGCATCGTCATCCTGAGCGAATCCGCCGGCTGGCGGAGAAGTCGAAGGATCTCCTCGTTATCGGAAGGAGCCTTTTAGAGCGTTGTTTAAGGTAGTCCTAAGAACAAGGCTCCTCTTTTATTCCACGAAGCGAAGCGAAGTGCACCGAGCGCTAGCGTTCCTCATTTATCCCACGCAGCGGAGCGAAGTGATTCCCATGAAATGCTCATCTTTTCCCCACGCAGCGAAGCGTAGTGAGATGTCTCCACTACGCACCGGAAACCCGCCGGTGCTCCGGTCGACAAGACAGGGCTGCTTTTATTGATGAAGGCGGCGTTTCAGTATCCTAACCATACAATAACCTGATTTACGCCGCTGCCAGTATTTTAACCATCACTCCATCACTCCCTCACTCCATCTCTCCTTCTTTTATTTCCACATCTTAAGCTTAACAAGCCAACCCAGCCGCTGTTCTTCCGAAGCAGTGCTTCGGCCATCACTCTTTCCTCGCCTGCCCTTTCCCCTAATTTTAATCACAACGTGTGCTTTAAAATCATTGAAAAACTGTTCAGGATTAAATATTTAGTTACAGGTTTGCCATTTTCGTATGAATAGACGTTTTTCTTTGTGACAAAATTGCTTCGCTTTACTCTTTTTATCATCTACAAATAGTTATTTCAAATAAAATCTACAGACATGGCTGTATCAAAACGTGGATGGCTGTGGCCAAAATTCATGATCATCCTCGCTCTCTTTCTGTGTATATACTCAGAGAGCTTTTCCCAAAATGTTCAAAAACCATTTTCATTAGACCTTAATTTAGGCGGCGGACTGTTGGGTAATCCGGATGTAAAAACGGCATTTCAGCCGGAAGTGGGATTTCGTTTTCAACCGGGGCGATGGGGCGTTGGCCTGGAGTCTGGTTTCTTCTCTTTTGATTCGGCTTTCGATGCGGATCAGTACCGCACAGGATTTGAAGATTATACAATAGTTCAGGAATCGTCCGATAAATGGAGCGCATTTTATATCAATGCGGGACCCAGGTTCCGGTTCGGTGAACAGCTGCCGGTGCAGTTCAGTGCAGGGCTCGACTTCGCACTCAGCTACAAAAATCCGCCTGCTCAGAGCGTGGAGTTCAACGATCCGGAGGGGCATTTTGACGACATTCAATTTACCCTCTCAAATTTTGAACCTGATGATGGCTACAGCAAGTGGTCGGCAGCCATTCGCCCGCAGATACAGCTGGAGTTCTCTCCATTTCGAAGCAATCGTATCGGATTTAATATGAAGACCGGTATTCAGCACGAGCTGAGTGATCGTGAATTTACGTACACCGAGCGGGACCTGTCCAGGGTTCGTTTAGTACCAAGTGCCGGTGAAATGCTTTTCCAGTTTGAAAATGCACGGGAAGTGGAACGAACGGTATCTGCACCTAAAACCAATTTTTTTGCTAATGTAGGTGTGAAAATAAATTTTGGCGGAGGTAAAACACCTCAAACGGGATCGCCGCTTTTTACGGAAACCGCAACCACACAGCCACCCGGAGGAGATGACCCGCCGGCAGGTGAGGAAGGAGAAACGGGTGAGGAGCAAGAGGGAGAAGGTGATGAGGAAGAAGGAGAAGAACCTGAGGAACAACAAGAAGAGGAAGAACAGGAAGAGCCTGATCAGCTTTTTGTTGGCCTGAACGGAGAGTTTGAAGTGGAAAACCTGGACATCAATGGAACCGGACCGTTTTCAGGTACCGGACAGGTATTCATCGACTGGCTGCAATCATATATATCTGTCGAATTTACAAATATCACCGTAAATCCCGCCAATAACCATCTTGTGTCAGGCCAGGTAACTTCCGTGATCGACTCGAATGCACCGGCTTATCCAAAAGCGTGGGCATCTCCTGTGGCAACCAACTATGTGGCCTATAATCATCCGGACGTCGCTGCGGTGAATAACTTTATGCTTCAACAGCCCTTTTTTGAGTATAACGGCAGTCCCATCACGCCAACGGTTCTGGAGGCTCCAATTGGCGTAGAGCTCGATCCCGACAGCTGGTTTGCCATTATGGAAATTGTGTTTGAGTCGGATAAATCAAAATTCAACGCATCCATTGCGTATGAAACCCCTGCCGACTGGAACAATGCGGATCTGGTCGGTTTTGCTGTAAAAGATCTGGAATTTCACCCGCAATCGATCAGCTTTCAGCAGGGGCGGCTCGAAATCGTAGACGATCTCACCGTGGGCAACGCCAACAACGATATTAATTTCACGTTCCTTGCTCCGGATGGCAACAACGTGGGAACTTTTATCGAATGGGAGGATACCGGTTTTACACTCTTTGGTATTGAACTGCAGAGTGAATTTACCCGCGACTGGCTGCTGCCTGTGCCCGATAACGGAACGGATAAAGTGGCGGCTACGCTGAGCGCAACCGGACCCAAATGGAATGATTTTGTTTTAACAGGCGATCTGGATAAGGCTGAAATTGTTGGAGCTGCGGGAATGACGATTGAAGCAAATACACTCAGCTACGATATGTCGGACTCGCTAAACCCTGCCGGCATTGTGTTTCCCGATATCTATACCGGTGTAGACACCACAAGCCTCTGGCGTGGATTTTATGCCGAAAGTTTCACCATCGGGCTGCCTGAATCGATTGAAACTCATCAGGCCGGTCCTCCGGAAATCGGGGTGAATCATCTGATTATTGATCACCAGGGGCTCACCATGCAGGCTTTTGCAAACAACGTTTTTCAGTATCCGAATGCCAGCGTGGCCGACCTGAATGCGAGTGTGGATTCGGTTCAGGTGAATATTCTCACCAACTCGCTGGTGGATGCCTGGATCAAGGGTAAAGTTGCTATTCCCGCAACGCATCCCGATTCGCTGCAAAATCCGCTAAACTATCACGGCCTGTTTGCGACCGGTGTAAATACCCCTTCAGGCAGTTCATTTCAGCTTACCATCGACCCCGACGGACCGATCTATACAAACATGCTGAGGGGTATGCTGACGCTGGAGCCCTCCTCATCTATTACTGCATCGGTAGGCAATGGTGAGAAGTCGTTTGATATGATCCTGAATGGAGATATAAACTGGGCCAATATTGATCTGAATCCGGTTACCAATATTACTATGGGCCTGGAATTTGCGGGCCTTGGGTTCGACTATAACAGCAACTCGGGTCTGAATTTTAACATGGGTGCCTGGAGCCTGGCAAGTCCTCAGAAGTATATGCACAACTTTCCGGTTACTATCCAGAATATTCAGTTTGTACCGCAAAGCGCCGGTCCCGGCCAGCTTCTGAAAGGGAAAGTCGGTTTTACGACAGTGTTCAACCTGAGTGAAAATCTCGGCGGCCAAACTACGATGGGTGTCGGTTTTGCAATTGATGATGACTCAGCCAACTTCAAAAAATTTGCCCCCAAGTATGATGGACTAACACTCGATTCACTGATTGTGAATGCCAGTCTGAATGCGGTAAACATCAACGGACTGCTCTACATCGACAATGACGATCCGGTGTTTGGCAAACGGGTTGGCGGAAATGTACAGGCCGAATTTACAGGTGTGGGTTTGAATATTGAGGCGGATGCTCAGTTTGGCAATACGGTATATCAGAACGGCGGGCAGCTCTATCGTTACTGGCAGGTAGGTGTACAGGCCGATTTTCCGGATCCGGGGATTCCGTTTCTTCCGGGAGTAGCTTTTCGCGGGTTTGGCGGCGGAGCGTACAACAACATGGAGGTGGCGGTGAGCAATACAGGTGAACGAAGCTTCACGCCACTCAACAACATGTTTGGGTTTAATGCCGGAGCCACCATCGCCACCACTCCGGAAGAGAAAGGATTTAATGCCGATGTAACCCTGATGGGAGAGTTTAGCACCAATGGCGGAGGGATGACCTATGTAGGGTTTAATGGGGATTTTGGAACCGGTTCGTCCATTATTGATCGCCGTAATGGAAAAGGCAAGGTATTCGGCAACTTATTGGTCGATTACGTGTTTCCCACAAAGAATTTTACCCTGGCGGCGAATGCGAATATCAATACTGATCCCATCAAAACCATTCCGGGTGACCCCTTCAACCTGACTCTGAATATTGATGGCCTGGCCGGCGAGTGGAGTTTTAAAGCAGGTGTGCCCACCAATACGAATAATGTGGAGGTACTGGGCATTAACCTTTATGAGTACCTGATGCTGGGCAATGCTATTCCAAACCCGAACGGTTTTACAAATACCTTTGCCAGCAAATATGCACAGCATTTTGGGTACAATCCCAACAACGCCCACATGCAGGGGCAGATCGACAATAATATGGCAGAGCTGGGGGCCGGTTTTGCGATGGGGCTCGGGTTTGAGTTTGAAGCCTCGGGCAGCAAGCAGGTCTATTCTGGCGTTTGGCGCGACTGGTCGGTCGGGTATGAAGCGGCAGCCGGAGCGGAGCTTCATCTCTCCTTTCTTGAGTATGCCAGCTGCAGCGGATTCAGCGAGTGGGGTATTAACAACTGGAGAGCCGGTGGCGGATTCGGATTCTATGCTGCGGTCAGTGCCAAGGCTGAAGGCTATCATCGAAATGATGGCGTGGTGGATAAAGTGCATAACCTGGCCACCCTGAAGGCGGGTGGTTACATCACCGGGAAATTTCCCGATCCGGTCTACGCCTCAGGAGCGGTAAGCGGAAGTGCAGAGGTACTTAGTGTGTTTAATGTGAGCTTCCATCAACAGTTTCAGTATGGGACCAACTGCTCGGGCAGCCCGGTTCAGCCAAATGTGAATGTTACACCGGGTGATGCCGCCGCCGATTTTGACGGAGGCCTCATCAGCTATGTGGTACCTCTCTCTTATTACAACTTTCCGGTTGAATCACCTCTCAGCGTGCAATACGGTTTAACCCCCGATGAACAGTTCAGCATACCCGAAACTCAGGCGAACGGAACGATTCAGATGCGCACCTTTAAAATGGAGAAATCTGTAACCCTGGAGAGAAATATGGGAGGTGGAAGCTGGCAGACAGAATCATTAAACAGCTCTGTCAATAATTTGGGTGAGTACCAATATGTTATTCAGGGTCTGCCACCGCTTGTGGGTACAGGACCTGTAGGTTTGGCGCCGAGTGTTATAGGTGGAGGGGGAGCACAGACCGGAGGCGGACAGCCAGCCGGCCCCGGAATGGGCGCGCCTGCACTACAGCCTGCCTTAACCTGGAATCCGAACCCGTCGGGCGGAGGGGGCACAATACCCCAATACAATCAGGCACCGATGCCGTTTGTACCGGTAGGAGGATCAGGCTCCGGTAACAATCCGCCAAACTATGGAAGTCTGCCACCGGAACCGCCGCCACCGGTTAATGATCTGGAAGAGGACACCTGGTATCGTTTTACAGTAGAGGCCGTACTGATGGAGCTGGTGAACGGGAACTGGGTAACGGCCACCGATAACAGCGGCAACCCGATTACTCAAACCAAAGAGAAAGACTTTTTCACAGGAGTCCCCGGGCCGTTAACTCCCACATTTACTCCCTCGGCAACCTTTTAAACCGGAACGAATCTCATGAAACGCAATAAAATGATTCATATACAAAGTTCTATTTTAGCTTTATTTCTTGCATTACTGATCTTTGCCCCGGCGGCCGTTGCCCAGCAGGCATCTCAATCCGAAATCCATCTTTTTGCACGATATGTGGATGGAAACGGTATCGAAATGCGGTGGTTTTCGGATGATAACGAAGTGATGCGGCGAGGCACTGCCAACGGGTTTCTTGTAGAGAGAAGAGTTGCAGGAACGGGCTCTTTCCAGGCTATCGAAACCGTACAGCCGCTCAACGAAGCCCAAACCGAACAGCTCATTCAAACAATCGGTGAGGGCACCCGGGCCAACCGCCTGAGGGTTGTAACGGAAATGCGTGAAGTAGAGACCGAGCACCTCCCGGGAGCGATCGATTTTCAAAACAGAATTGAGGATCTGGTAAACCGGAAAAGTGCGGAAGATTTCCGGACGATGACGTTTCTTTTAAGCTCATTTGAGGATTCGCTTGCCGCACGTGTGTTAGGACTTTCAGCAACGGATCCCAACGTTACTCCGGGCCAGACCTACGAATACCGCGCCCGGTTAGTGACCCCCTCCGGATTGAATGTGGTATCTGTCATTACCGAAATAACCGCCGTGGAGCAGACTGAAGGTTATGAAGTTCCTATCCATGTGCATGAAGGAGATGGCGAACTCTCTTTTATCTGGGAGCAGCCCGATAACTCTGTAGGGATGTATGTACAGCGCTCATTCAGCGAAAACGGGCCGTTTGAGCCACTGAATGAGGTGATTGAGCTGAACCTGAGAGGCCATGCATATGATGGCCCGCAGCGGTCAACCTTTTCTGATGAAAACCTGAACAACTATCGCAGCTACCACTACCGTTTTTACGGTCAGAATGTATTTGGCGAGCGGGTGCTGTTCGGTGAGGCATCCGGAACACCGCGTGATTTAACACCACCAAAGCAGCCGCTGCTTCTTCAACCGAAGCATGAGAGCGAAGACACGGTTCGCATTACCTGGCAGATGCCCGAGGAGGTAGATGATGACCTGGCCGGATTTTCCATACTCCGGGGGGATGGCACGAATGAGGAATTTGTTAGGCTCCATCCTGATCTGACCGATCCGAATCTCCGCGAGTGGATCGATCTCGATTTCAATCGCGATCTGGATACGTATTATGCCGTGCAGGCGGTGGATACAGCCGGCAATGTGAGCAATTCTGCGGTGCTGCCGGTATCATACATCCGATTCAATCCGCCGGTGCGGCCCGAAATCGGCCATGCAACCATCGGTGATGACGGCTCAGTGGAGATTATTATCAGTCCCGATCCCGAGGGTGCCGTGGACGGATACAAGATTTTTATGGCAAACGACCCCGAACACGAATTTTCGGTTGTGAAGGAGATCTTTGGAGATTCCCTCGTCGTAGCAGGCCAGCGTACGATTGTGCGGGATTCGGTGATGCTGAATACGCTCACCCGAAATGTGTACTACCAGATCCGCGCGTATGATGTCCACTTTAATGAATCGGAGGCGAGTGAAGTGATCGCGCTGGAGCGGCCCGATATTGTACCGCCGCCGCGTCCCGTTTTTAAAGATGTAAAAGCATCAGCGCAGGAAGTAGAGATTGAAGTGGCCTTGCCCTCTGTTGAGGATTTCAGGTCGGCGGCGCTTTACCGGCGTACCGACGCAACCGACTGGGAGCAGGTGCATCTCTTCAGAGGCCGCGAGATTCTTGTACGATATACGGATCGCCGGCTTGAACCCGGAACGGTGTATTACTACCGGCTGCAGGCAGAAGATCAGAGCGGGTTGTTGTCTGGCTACACGGATCCACTTCGTATTCAAACGGTTAACCGGCGTTTTGTGGGTCCGGTTGAAAGCTTATCAGTCAGACCCGGAAGCAGGGAGGCGAATCTCCGGTGGTCGTACCCCGCAAACAGTGGCGAGTACTTCTTTGTGATCTATCGCAGGGCAGGGGAAGATTCATTTAGACAGGTTGGACGAACTGAGAGCACCGCCTATACAGATCGAAGAGTAAGGCCGGGAAGGTATGAGTACCGGGTAAGAGCTTTTCGAAAAGATGGAAATCAGGGTGAGATGAGCGCAGTGGTTGCCACTACTGTAAATTGAGTAGGAACTGTACCTGTCAGTTCAGAACTCCAACTGTCCCACCAAGGCATTGTCATCCTGAGCCACTAATCTTGCCCAAAAGCGGGCAACACTATTTGAAAGGT